>CAZRSM010000416.1:0-10638 GCA_964602755.1 uncultured Planctomycetales bacterium | reverse complement strand
AGCACTTCGATCCCGGCCCACTGCGCCCCGTGCACGAAGGCAAAGACGTTCTGCCCCAGATCGGCCAGCGTGATGCGCCGCACGCCGCCGGAGCGCAGACGTTGCATGTGCTGCTTGATGCGTCCCCAGCAGAAGACCTGCTCGAGCACTTCGGTTCCCAGCCGCCAGCGGCGCCAGCGGCGCCGCTCGCGCCGCGCCAGGCGCGTCCCGAAGCGCAGCCCCCGCTCGAAGGTGCGCTGGTAGCCATCGTGCTGAGCCAGCCAGCGATAGCGCTGCGTCCAGTCTTCGCGGTAGATCTGGGCATACGGTTCGGGCAGGTAGCGGGCGGCGACGCGCAGGTGGTTGCAGACGTTGTAGAACGCCAGCCGCCGATCCCAGCCGGGCGCCGGCCCCTGCTGGCGTTGCACCTGCAGGTCGCGGAAGATCTCGATCCGCCAACCGGCGTGCAGCAGCCGCAGGCCCAGGTCCAGCTCGTCGGCCGCCGTGAACAGCGAGCCGTCCAGCCCGCCCACTTCTTCCAGCGCGCTGGCCCGCAGGCCGACGGCGCAGCTTCGGAAGACGCCCGGCAGGTCGCTGCACTCCTGGCGCCGATCCGGCAGATGTACGACAAAGCCGGCGGCCGCCAGCTCCGGCTCGATCTCGAAGCGCAGCAGCATGCGGTCGAGGCAATGCGGTCGCGGCCAGCAATCGTCGTCGAGCAGCAGGATGATGGGCGCACGGGCCATCGGCACGCCGGCGGCCTTGGCACACGGCCCGCGATTGCGGCTCAGCCGGCGGATGCGCACGTCGGGGCGCCGGGCGAGCGTCTCGGCCAGCCCGTCACGCGAGGCGTTGTCAACAACAATGACCTCGAAGTCGCGGCGGTCGAGGCCGCATTCGTCGAGCGCGGCGAGCGTACGCAGAACGACGTCGCGCCGATTGCGCGTAGCCGTGATCACACTGAGGTACGGGCGGTTCATGTTCAGACGGTCCCTTCTTGCCGGTCATCTCGAGCCTGCTGTCAAGAGTCGCGCGGACTTGCTCGACGGGCGGCCGTGGCGGCCTGCCGACCCGACGGTCCGGGCGCGGCGGTGCCGTCCGGCCGGCGGGCCGATTACTCTTCGTATCGGGCGATCGGCCGGCGGCGCTGAAGGCGGCGCTTGCCCCGCGGGCTGAGGCCGGTTCAAATAACCAGCGGCCCTCCGGCACGAGGCACCGGTCATGACCCGTATCCGCATCGTCTTTCCACAGCTCGAACTGGCCGCCAGGCTCAACGACTCGGCCACCGCGCGGCTGATCGCCCAGGCCCTGCCGATCGAGTCGTCGGCCCGCGTATGGGGCCGTGAGGTGTACTTCGACATACCCGTCGACGCTCCCGAGGAAGACCCGCAGGCCGCGGTACCCTCGGGCACGCTGGCTTACTGGCCGCCGGGCAAGGCCCTGTGCCTGTTCTTCGGCCAGACGCCCTACAGCCCGGTCAACATCGTCGGCGAGCTGGAAGACGATCCCCAACTTCTGGCCGCCGTGCCCGAAGGAACTGCCGTGCGCGTCGAGCCGGCCTGAGGGCGGCTTGATTCCGCCTCGGCGGCGTGGCTATAGTTCGCACTCGCGCTTATCGTGGTGCGATACCGACAACCACCTGATCGGGCTTGCTTACGAACGGAGAAAGAGCCCCATGACTGGCAGCGAACACATCGAAGTGGTCGAGAAGTACGCCGCCCACAACTATCACCCCCTGCCCGTGGTCGTTTCGAAGGCCGACGGCGTGTGGGTCGAGGACGTGGACGGCAAGCGATACATGGACATGCTGGCGGCCTACTCGGCTGTCAACTTCGGACACAGCAACCCCGAACTGATCGCCGCCGCCAGGGCGCAGCTCGACCGCGTCACGCTGACCTCGCGGGCCTTCCACAACGACCAGCTCGGCCCGATGTGCCGCGAGCTGGCCGAGCTGTGCGGTATGGAGGCGGTGCTGCCGATGAACACCGGCGCCGAGGGCGTCGAAACCGCCATCAAGACCGCCCGCAAGTGGGGCTATGAGAAGAAGGGCGTCGCCCCCGACCGCGCCAAGATCATCTGCTGCAAGGACAACTTCCACGGCCGCACGACCACCATCATCAGCTTCTCGACCGATCCCACCTGCCGCACGGGCTTCGGGCCGTTTACGCCGGGCTTCGAGATCATCGACTATGGCGATATCGACGCCCTGCGGGCCGCCATCGACGACGACACGGTGGCCTTCCTGGTCGAGCCGATCCAGGGCGAGGCCGGCATCATCGTGCCGCCCGAGGGCTACCTGCGGCAGGTGCGCGAATTGTGCAGCGAGAAGAACATCCTCTTTATCGCCGACGAGATCCAGTCGGGCCTGGGCCGCACCGGCTACACCTTCGCCTGCGACCACGAGCAGGTCAAACCCGACATCTACATACTCGGCAAGGCCCTCGGCGGCGGCATCATGCCCGTGTCGGCCGTCGTCTCGACCCGCGAAATCCTCAGCGTTTTCACCCCCGGCGTGCACGGCAGCACCTTCGGCGGCAACCCGCTGGCTTGTGCCATCGCCCGCAAGGTCATCGAGCTGCTCAAGACCGGCCGCTATCAGGACAACGCCCGCGAGCTGGGTCAGTACCTCATGTCGCGGCTGCGTGACATCAAGACCGACAAGGTCAAGGAGATTCGCGGCCGCGGCCTGTGGGTGGGCATCGAGTTTCACACCCAGGCCGGCCCGGCCCGCGAGTTCTGCGAGAAGCTCATGCACGCCGGCATGCTCTGCAAGGATACCCACGAGCAGACCATGCGGCTGGCCCCGCCCCTGTGCATCACCCGCGACGAACTCGACTGGGCGCTGGAGCGGCTGGCGCAGGTGTTGGCGTAAGCAAGCTCCCAAGGCCGGCTCAGGCCGGCTTCCGGGGCGCGTTTGAGCGGCCGCCGACGGCGGCTATAATGCCAACAGCACAGCGGCCGACCGGCGTGTCGACCGCGAGGGTGTAGCTCAGTCGGTAGAGCAACGGCCTTTTAAGCCGTGGGTCCAGGGTTCGAGTCCCTGCACCCTCAGTCCCCCCTCTTCTTGTCGAGCATTCGAGCGGCCTGGCTGGCTCGCACGGCTCGGGTTGTCAGCAGCCTCGGGAACCGGCGGTGGGCGCTGCACGAGGGTCGCCACCGGCTTATGGCGCGCGCCGGGCGGTGACCTGGCGCCCGGCGGCTCGGGATGGGCGCATAAAAAAAGGGTGAATCCCGGTGCGGGCCCGTTTCAGGGGCAGGGGGTTGGGTTTAGAGCGAGGGGGCCATCAATGGCGCTTGCGTTATGCAAATCGTTGATGACCGTCGGACGCCACACCGTAGGAATTCACCCAGTATCAGGCTCAGCGAGGCAGCAACAGGTGAGAGCATCGACCGATCGCGTCCCTGCTACGGTCGATGCATTCGGTCGTTGATCACTCATCCGTGAGCGATACCGCCGACCGGGATCCACCTAGCTGAGTTATCCGTCCTGACAAAGAGCAGCGGTTATAATTTGCCCGCTTTAACAAACAGGTCATCGGAAAGGATAACGCAATTTCTTATGGGAGGTGGGGGAAAGTTGTCAACAAACCTGTCACGGAGACCGCCTGGGCGACATGGTGGCCGGCGGTCTGATAGCATGACCACAACATATCGCTGCCACGCCGCCAGGCCCGGCCACCATATTGGCGAACCTGGCCAATATTAAGCGTTACTTATTATTCGGGTTCAAACCCAAGAATTGCCTAGATTACCTGCGCTACGCGCTCACGGACTGAGGTTGCCGTGGTCGATGCGGGCCCGGTACTTGAGGAGGTTGAGATAGTTGCGACCGTGATAGCGCGTAACCTCAACCGTCACAACGAATTCGGGAACGCCAGCCTCGGCCTCGCGCTCCATGGCCTCCAGCAGGCCGTTCTTGTTGAACTCCAGCGTCATCGGGCTCGTGTTTTCCCCCAGCTCGCCGACAGGAAAGCGGAACGCCGTATTCTCGCCGCTGCGCACCAGTCGGCCGCGGCGCTCGAAGAGGATGGTGCCCTCGATGATCAGGCCGCTGGTGTCCTTGATCTCGGCCGGCGAGCCCTGGGGGTTGTCCGGGTCGACCGACATGATGGGGGGCCGCACGCGCTCGGTGCCGCGCAGGAGCTGCTCGTAGATCTGGGCCTGGCCCGGCAACTGCGGCCGCCGAGGCTGGGCAGCTTTCCCGGGCTGGCTGGCGGGTGGCTCGGTCTTGGGCTGCTGGGCCAACGATACGATCGCAACCAGCACCGACGCCGCCGCTATCGCCGCTATGGTCCGGAACATGTCTGCATCCTCGCTGTGTGAGAAAACCCGCTACCGCGTCGAGAGATCATAACCGCTCGGGCGGCGGTTTGAAGCCGACCGCCGACCCTGCGGACCTCCAAAACGGCCATATCGGCGCCAGCGGCGTGCCGATAGATAGAAACATGAGCACCAGCGCGCTGCACAAGACCCCAGTGGCCATCTATGGCGCCGGCGGACTCGGTCGCTCGGTGCACGACATCCTCCTGCATGATCGCTGCTACGAGCCGGTCGCCTACCTCGACTCCGACCGGCGCCTGTGGAACACCACCATCGACGGCCTGCCGGTGCGCGGCGACCTGGCCACGCTGCCGCGGCTGGCCGGCGAGGGCGTGCGCGGCGTCGTAGTGGCCATCGGCGACAACCCCACCCGCGTGCGACTGGCCGAGCGGGTCCGAGCCACCGGCCTGGAGCTGGTATCGGCCATTCACCCCCTGGCCACGATCGCACCGTCGGCCAGGCTGGGCCGGCACCTGATCATCGGTCCCCGAGCGCTGATCTGCGTTCACGCCGAGCTGGCCGATCATTGCGTGGTGCTCAGCGGGGCCATCGTCGAGCACGACAACCACCTGGAGGCAGGAGTCCTGCTGCACCCGGCGGCCCGGCTGGCCGGCGGCGTACACGTGGGCCGGCTGGCTACGCTGGGAATCGGCGCGTGCGTGATCCCCTACCGCACGATCGGCCCGCAGGCACGCGTGGCCCCCGGGGCGGTGGTGATCCGCGACGTGCTGCCGGGCGACCACGTGGCGGGCGTACCGGCGCAGCGCATCCTGGGCCAGCGCTCACGCTTCGTGGCCGACGCTGCGCGGCGCCAGGTCGTCACACCGGCAGCAGCAAATGCAGAGTTGAAGGTGCAAGGCGCAAAGTGAAGAGCTTTTCGCCGAGCACAGCCCGGCCCGCCTCGTTGTGCATTTCGCACTGTTAACTTCGCGCCATCTCAACTCTGCGCACTGACGGGCCGGTCGAACTCGTCGCCGCGGAAGGTGTTGCCCAGGTAGGTTTCGCGTACGCGCGGGTTGTTGACGATCTCGCGGGGCGTGCCCGAGGCAACCACGCTGCCCTCGTGGATCACATAGCTGCGATCGGTCACCTTGAGCGTCTCGTGCACGTTGTGATCGGTCAGCAGAATGGCGATGCCGTTGGCCCGCAGCTTCATGATCTCGTTGCGCAGCTCCTCGACCGCCTTGGGGTCGACGCCGCTGAACGGCTCGTCCAGCAGGATCAACCGCGGATTGGTGATCAGGGCCCGGGCGATCTCGAGTTTGCGGCGCTCGCCGCCGGAGATGTTGCGCGCCAGGTTGTTGCGGATGGTGCGCAGGCCGAACTGATCGAGCAGCTCCTCGACCTTGCGGCGGCGCTCCTGGCGCGTAAAGCGCATGGTCTCGCAGATGGCCATCAGATTGTCGGCGACCGAGAGGCGCTGAAAGACGCTGGGTTCCTGCGACAGGTAGCCGATTCCGCGGCGGGCGCGTTTGTACATCGGCAGCTCGGTGACGTCGTGGCCCAGGAAGAAGACGCGGCCGGATTCGGGCTGGATCATGCCCACGGTCATGCGGAAGCTGGTGGTTTTGCCGGCGCCGTTGGGCCCCAGCAGGCCGACGATTTCGCCGTGGTCGACCTCGTAGCTTACGTGGTTTACGACGACACGGCCGCCGTAGGACTTCACCAGCTTATCAGCCACCAATAACATTATAGGACTACCGGCAACATTTCATTGTTGTGGATAACTTGTGAACAGCCTTCGCCGCGGGCCAGTTGTGGCAATCGGCAGCGGACGGACTGCGGCGCGGGATCGACCTGCGGCCAAACAGCCGGCTGTCAGCCACAACATATTACCTGTAAGAGAGTTGTGACGTCTTACCCGCATTTGACGCCCCTGTTGAACAAGGCATGCGAATCTCTGAATCCGTTCCCGCCGTGGCAGCCTTGCGCCGTCGAACGACCTCGCCACAACATGTTGAAAACTATGGGTTTCCGCGCGTAAGAACGCTGAGGAACCGTCAGTTATTGGACAAAGCGAACCCGGCCGATGTCCGGAACCCGCCAGCGCCCCGCCGAATCCAGCGGCAGCAGGCCGGGAAGATACACAAAAAACGCCTGACCGACAATCTGGTCGCGCCGTACGGTGCCCACGCGGTACTGCTCGCTGCGCCAGGCCTGCCACAGGTGCAGGCCAAGCGTGTGCCACTCCCGGCTGTCGAAACTGTTGGGGCTGTTGTCGCCCAGCACGAAGTACTCGTCGTCGGCCAGCGTAAACGGGTGTCGGGCATACGCCCGCTGCGTGGCTCGCCGCACGTACGTGTAGTATACGTCGCGATCGACCCGCAGTGAACGCAACGAAACCGCTCCCTCGGCGGCGACGATCCGCAGCGTCGGCGGGGTGATCCGGCGATAGCGCCGCAGCTCGGCGATGTCGGGGCCGTATTGCTCGTCGCTGGTGGTCAGCACCTCGACGCCGCCGACCCGCACGAACACGCGCCAGTCCACATGGGCCAGCTCGAGCCGCACCGGCCGGCCGCCTGCGAGTGCATCCGAGTGGTGCCGGCCGATCTCCAGCCGCCGGCCCTCGGGCGAGCGCAGCTCGAGCCGCACCGGCCCGTCGGCGTCGAAGGTGGCGGTAAAGAGGTAATCGTCGCGGCCGATCTCCCAACGCAGCCAGCCGGGCCGGCTCAGGCGCACCGTGGCCGTGAGGCGCACGTCGGCCACGTAGTTGCCGGCCGAGCCGTGGTTGTAGCCGTAAACATCCTGCAGGTATTCGTGCGCCGCCGGCCCCAGCGGCGAAAAACGGATGGCGTGCGGCTCGGCGTCGACCGGCTCGAAGCGGACCACTCGGCGGGCCAGTCCGTGCCAGGCGTCGGCGTCGTCTTCGGGCAGCCAGGCCGGGCTGCCGGCGGTGAAGCGTTCGTCGAACGGCGGATAGTCCTGATCGAACACCACGAACCAGAGGTGCCGCTGGACGTGAGGCGGCTTGCGACGGATGCGCAGCTCGCCGCCGCCAGGGGGCTGGATGAATACGTCCCCGTCGAGGATTTCGACGGTTTCACCGGGCAGGGCCACGACGCGCTTGATGTAGTTCTGCGTGGCGTCGGACGGATCGCGGAAGACGATCACGTCCCATGGTCGCAGCCGCAGTTGGCCGCCGACGAGGTAGGGCCATTTGTGGACCAGGATGCGGTCGCCGTTGCGCACCGCGGCCCGCTCGCGATCGACGCGGATACGCGTGTGGCAGTTGGGGCAGTAGGCAAAATCGGGAGCGACGAAGCCGCCGGGGCGCCGGCCGCGGTGGCGTGGGCCGGCGTCGAACTCCCAGCCGCACACCGGGCAGAGCATGGTGAGGTGCTGGCCGAGCAGCGTGGGAGCCATCGACCCGGTCGGAATGATGAACGCTTCGATAAAGAATGCCCGGAAGATGAAGGCCAGCATGACGGCGGTCAGCAGGGCCTGGATCGTCTCCAGCAGCGCCAGCGAGGTTGCCGGCCGACCGGCAGGTCCGCCCGTCGTCACCGCGGACGGATCTGGCCCGGCCCGTTGCGGCTGACTGTCGCCAGACGACACGGCTAGTGGATCCACCGGATGCGCCCCATGTCGGGCAACAGTGTCGGCCCGCGCTCGGAAAGCGGCAAGAATCCCGGCCAGTAGACGAAGAACGCCCGGCCGATCATCTGGTCGGCCGGCACGGTCCCCACGTCGTAGCGACCCTGCTCGAAGTCCCGGCGCAGATGCGGCCCCAGGTCGGCGGCGCTCCAGGCCCGGCTGTCGTGGCTGGCCGGGCTGTTGTCGCCGCAAACGAAATACGCGTCGGGCCGCAGCGTGATGGGGTTGCCCTGCGTTCCGTTGCCGGGCAGCCCGCCGGGCGTGCGCAGGCGGTCGCGCAGGTTGCCGCTGGTGTAGTAGACGTCGCGTTCGATCAGCAGGTGGGCGAGCGTGGCCACCACTTGCCCGGCGGCGATGCGAATGGTCGGCGGCTGGGCCAGACGGGCATAACTCCTGGCCTGCTCCGCAGTTACCCGGTAGCGGGCCGGATCGCTCTCGAGCACCACCCGGCCATCGACCTCCAGCGTCACGTGATAGTCGGCGTGACCCAGGGCCAGACGGTGACCGGCGGCCGGATCGTCGATCCGGGCGGTCCCCCAGGTCTCGCGCGGCCCGTCGGCACCGCGGGCGTGCATCAGCGTCAGCGTGCCGTCGGCGGCGAGCCGGCCGAAGAAGTAGTCGTCGTGCTTCGATATCACCAGCTCGACGTAGCCGTCGCCGTCCAGCAGCGCCACGTCGGCCGACAGGCGCACGTCGGTAACGTCGTGATAGTCGAGCACCACGTCGCTGTTGTAGCCGTAGATGTCGAGAATGCGGCCCGGCGGGGGATCGTCGCCGGGTTGGGTGGCGAACTGGATCGTGCGGCGGCTCAGGGCCACGCCGTCGAACCGCACCACGCGCTGCTCGAGATCCTGCCAGCCGTCGCGCGGCGCCAGCGCCACCCAGCGCGGCAGGTACGGCGGCCAGCGGGGCTGGCGCGGCCCGTTGGCGGCAGTCAGCGGGCGACCGATCCAGTCCTGGGCTTCGCGCCGGGGGCGGTAGTCGTGGTTGTAGTACGGCATCCACAGGGCCCGCTGCGCCCAGCGCGTCTTGACGGCCGGTCGCAGCTCGTCCTCGCCGGGCTTCTTGACGAAGACGTCGCCGTCGATGATTTCGATGGTTTCACCGGGCAGGCCGATGAGCCGCTTGATGTAGTTGACGTCGGGCTGGTTGGGGTTCTTGAAGACCACCACGTCCCAGCGCTGCGGGGCCAGCCGGCCGCCGACGTCGTAGGGCCAGCCGTGGACCACGATGCGATCGCCGGCCTTCTTGCGCAGCGTCACGCCGCCGGGCATCTCGCGCCGCGTGGGCTGCTGGAAGCGGCAGTTGGGGCACTGCACGACGGTGGGGCCGGCGGCGGTGTGAAAGCCGACCGGGAACTCGTAGCCGCAGTTGGGACAGGTGTAGGTCGCGTGGGCGCCCATCAGCGTCTCGGCCATCGACCCGGTGGGGATGATGAACAGCGGCAGAAAGAAGCTCTTGAGCACCAGCAGCCACACGAACAGGTCGACGAACGACGCGATCTGCGTCAGCAATGGCTCGCGCGGCTTGCGGGCCGGCCTGGTCCTGATCTGCCGGGTGGTACCTTTGGCCATGAGTTCTCCACCGCGCCGCCCGGTCGTCCTCCCGGGGGCTGACGCGCACCGCTGCACCGCGCGCGGCGGTGCCGCCCGGCGCTCGATCAAGAGCCTAATGACGGCTCTGCCGGCGGTCAAACGCGCGGCACCGGCCGGTGGGGCCTGACGCGGATATTTCACCGGGTCATCTGTTGAAGAAGTGGCGCTGGCCTCCAAGTCTTTGTATTCTGTGTGGTTATGAACATCGCGCAGAGCAGGGACAAGGAGACCAGCCGTGACAGGCTGTAGTCGCAAACCGCTGTCGTTTTCCAGTCTCGGCCGCCAGAAAGTGCAGGCCGATTTCGCCGGGGGGACGGCTGGCGCGCGGCGCCTCGTGTGGTCGTGGTGGGCTTGCCCACGCCACGTCCTTGGCGGTCCCTTGGCGTCCTTGGCGGTCCCTTGGCGTCCTTGGCGGTTTCTTGGCGTTTTGGCGGTTCCTGGTGGGCGTTGTCGTGCTGTGTTCGTGGCGGGCAGTGCCCACCCTGCAGGCAGCCGCCCGTCGGCGGCGCTACGTGAGTTCAGGGCACCAGGCGTTCGAGCAGGGCCGACATGCTGACGGTTGCGATGCCGGTGCGTACGTCGGCCATGGCATAGGGGATCACCAGCGTGTCGCGGTGGAGCATGGCGCCGCAGGTGTAGACCACGTTGGGTACGTAACCCTCGCGTTCGGAGGGCAACGGCGAAAGCAGCGGCTCGGCCAGTTGGCCGATGACGCGCGTGGGGTCGTTCAGATCGAGCAGCATGGCACCGATGCAGTACTTGCGCACGGCGCCCACGCCGTGGGTCAGCAGCACCCAGCCCTCGGGCGTCTCGATCGGCGGGCCGCAGTTGCCGATCTGCACCAGCTCCCACGGCTGGCGCGGGGTCTGGAGCAACACGGCCTCGTTCCAGAAGTGCCGGTTGTCGGAGGGCATGAGGTAGAGGTTCTCGCCGTCGACCCGGGCGATCATCATGTAGTTGCCGTCGATCTTGCGCGGGAACAGGGCCATGCCCTTGCGCTGGGCGTAGCGCCCGTTGAGGGTGATGATCTTGAAGCGCCGGAAGTCGGTGGTCTCGATGAACTGCGGCAGGACGCGGAAGCCGTTGTAAGCCGAGTAAGTCGCGTAGTAGTGCACCGAGCCGTCGTCGTCGACGAAGCGCACGAAGCGGG
>CAZRSM010000415.1:0-6725 GCA_964602755.1 uncultured Planctomycetales bacterium | reverse complement strand
CCGCTGACCGCCGCCACGATGGGCTTGCGGATCTTCTTGATGCGATCCCAGCGCCCGAACATGTTGCGATGGTGCATCTCGACCATCGAAGCGTCGGCCATCTCGTTGATGTCGGCCCCGGCGGCAAAGGCGCGCTCGCTGCCGGCGATCAGCATGCAGCGCACGTTGGTGTCGGCGTCGAACCGCTCCAGCGCCTCGATCACCTGCGTCATCAGGGCGTAGTTGAGCGCGTTGAGCTTCTCGGGTCGGTTCAGGGTGATAATGCCGACGTGTTCGCGAATCTCGGTCTTGATCTCGTTTGCCATAATGCCCCCATGTTAAGTGCGGCCCGCGACCCGCTCAACTGCGGGCCGGACGCCGGTCCTTGGATCGTCTGGCCGGCCGGATCAGGCCGCCGCGCGGCTCGAGCGTCAGGTCGGCCAGTCGTCCCGCTTGCCACATGCGGTATCCCAGAGCCGCGATCATCGCGGCGTTGTCGCCGCAGTACTTCATGGGCGTCAGCAGCAGCTCCAGCCCCGCCTTCCGGCAGGCCTGCTCGAGCGCGGCCCGCAGGGCGGAGTTGGCCGCCACGCCGCCGCCGACCGCCACGCGCCGGGCGCCGGTCTGCTGCGCGGCGCGCACCGTCTTGACCACCAGCGGCTCGATCAGCGCCGCCTGGAAGCTGGCCGCGACGTCGGCCACCTGCCGGCTGCTCAGGTGCGCCGCCGAGCCGTACTTGCGCCCGCGGCCATAGACGTGATAGAGGACGGCGGTCTTCAGTCCGCTGAACGAAAAGTCGTAGTGCGGCTCGTGAAGCCAGGTGCGCGGGAAGTCGATGGCCGCCGGGTCCCCCTCGCGGGCCACCCTGTCGATCACCGGGCCGCCGGGGTAGCCCAGCTCGAGGATGGCGGCCACCTTGTCGAAGGCTTCGCCGGCGGCGTCGTCGGTGGTCTGCCCCAGCAGCTCCATCTCCAGCCAGTCGCGCACCAGGTAGATCGAGGTGTGCCCGCCGCTGACCGCCAGGGCCACCGCCGGCCACGGCTCCCGCCCGGCCGCCAGCGCGGCGCTGGTGGCGTGCGCCTCGATGTGATCGACCGCCACCAGCGGCAGATCGTGCGCCAACGCCAGCACCTTGGCGGCGGTCACACCGATCAGCAGCGAGCCGACCAGCCCCGGCCCGGCGGTCACCGCCACCGCGTCGATCTGGTCGTAGCCTACCCCGGCCTGGCTGAGCGCCTCTTCGATGATCGGTCCGATACGCTCGATGTGCGCCCGGGCGGCGATCTCGGGCACGACGCCGCCGTACTTGGCGTGCAGATCCACCTGCGAGCTGACGACGCTGGACAAGACCTGCCGGCCGTCGACCACCACCGCGGCCGACGTCTCGTCGCAGGACGACTCGATTCCCAACATCGTGCAGGACCGTTCCATGCCGCTCTCCGCAACCGCCGCCGGCTCCCGGTCGGCCGCGTTTGGCTGTAAGATTACCCTGCCAGGCGGTGCCATGCACGCGCCGCCGGATCGTCCACCGTCGCGGCCCGGCCGGCCACGGCCGGCCGCTCGTGCCCGCGGCTCATGGACGACCACGACCAAGGGAAGTAAGCCAAGCCGTCCCGCCGTGGCCCCGGCCCGCCGGCGGGCAGGGCCTTACCAGGATGCTCATACCGATCGGCACCAACGTCAAACTGCGTCGCAGGCCCGTGGGCAATTGGGTCCTGGTCGGGCTGAACGTGCTGGCTTTCGTACTGGTCAACAAGCTGCGGGTGCCGCTGTTCGACTATCTCCTGCCGCCGCTCAACGCCTCGGTTCCCACGCTGTTCGAGTACATCTCGTACCAGTTCCGGCACGGCGACTTCTGGCACCTGGCCGGCAACATGCTCTTCTTGTGGGTCTTCGGCAACGCCGTCTGCGAGCGCATGGGGTCGTGGAACTACGTGATCTTCTACCTGGCGGGCGGCATCTTCGCCGGCTGGGTGTTCGCCCTGAGCAACTCCAACGCCCTGGTGGGCGCCTCGGGAGCCATCGCCGCGGTGACCACCGCCTTTCTGGTGCTCTTCCCGCGCGTGCACATCACGCTGCTGTTCTGGATGGTGATCGTGTTCACCGTGCAGATACCGGCGATGTTCTTTATCGTCTTCAAGATCATCCTTTGGGACAACATCATCGCGCCCTCGCTCGACCAGAGCGGCGTCGTCTCCAACGTGGGCTACTCGGCCCACCTCGGCGGCTACGTCTTCGGGCTGGTGGCGGCCCTGCTGATGCTCACCCTGCGCGGTCTGCCGCGCACCCAGCTCGACATCCTGGCCCTGTGGGACCGCTGGCGCCGCCGGGCGGGGCTGGGCCCCGAGCCGGCCTTCGAGCCCCCCGGCGCGCGGCCGGTGGTGGCCCGCGAGCTGCGCAGCGCTCCGCTCGCGCCGCTCAAGGTCACGCCTGCCGAGCGCTGCCGCGAAGACCTGCTCGACCGCTTATCGGAACACGACCTGGCCGAAGCTGCGCGCCTGTATCAACAGTTGCTCACCTTCGACACCAACCACGTCCTGCCGCGCCCCCAGCAGCTCGAGCTGGCCAACCACCTGGCCCAGAGCGGCGAGTACGGCCTGGCGGTGCGCGCATATGAGGATTATCTCGAGACCTACCCCGGCGCCGCCGATGCTGCCCAGGTGCGGCTGTATGCCGGCCTGCTGGCGCGGCGTTATCTGCACGACCCCCTGCGGGCCGTCCGGCACCTGGCCGAGGCGCTGGAGCACCTGACCAGCGACGCCCAGCGTCGGCTGGCCCAGGAGGAAATCCGGGCCGCCAACGCCGACATTTCCGGACCGCCCGATACGGGCTCACAGTCCGGGAACTGACCTATTCAACGCCGCCAACCCCCGCGTCGATACCACCAACGGAGTTCTGGCGTGTTGGGCCGGCCGAGAGGCAGGCCTCGCCGGAGCGCGCAACGTTGCTGACCACGCGCACGAGCGACCATGGATATCGCAACCGTTATCGGTATCATCCTCGGCACCGTCCTGGTGCTGGTCTCGATCCTGATGAACTCGGATCTGGGGGCCTTCATAGATATCCCCTCGATCGCGGTGGTCATCGGCGGCACCATCGCCGCCACGCTGACCTCTTTCCCGCTCAACCAGGTCATCAAGATCATGGCGATCGTGCGCAACGCCTTCTTCACCAAGCCGCTCGATCCGGTCGAGTCGGTGACCACGCTGGTGAAGCTGGCCGAAGTGGCGCGGCGTGACGGCATCCTGTCGCTCGAATCGCAGCTCTCGGAGGGCAACTACGATCCCTTCCTGGTCCAGGGGCTGCGCATGGCCATCGACGGCCAGGACCCGGCCGTGATCGAGGCCGCCCTCGAGCAGGAGGTCGAGACCATCGCCGAACGCCACGCCGCCGGCAAAGCCCTCTTCGAGGGCATCGGCAAGTATGCCCCGGCCTTCGGCATGATCGGTACGCTGATCGGTCTGGTGATCATGCTCCAGAACATGAGCGATGCCTCGAGCCTGGGGCCGGCGATGGCGGTCGCGCTGCTGACCACCTTCTACGGCTCGGTCGTGGCCAACATGTTCGCCCTGCCCATCGCCGACAAGCTGGCCATCCGCAGCGAGCAGGAAATCGCCGCCAAGGTGCTCATCATCCGCGGCGTCATGAGCATCCAGGCCGGCGACAACCCGCGCGTGGTGCAGCAGAAGATGATGTCGTTCCTCGACCCCAAGCAGCGGCAACGCGTGCTGGCCGAAACCGAACAGCAGTAGCCGCCCCGGAGCCTCGAGGCCATGGCCGTAAAGAAGAAAAAGAAAGAAGGCGGCGGTGGCGCCCCCGAGTGGATGGTCACCTACGGCGACATGGTCACCCTGCTGCTGACCTTCTTCGTGCTGCTGCTGGCCATGAGCGAGGTCAAGCAGGACCAGAAGATGATGGAGTTCATGCAGGCCATCAAGGAAGCCTTCGGCTATACCGGCGGCGTGCGGCAACTGCCCACCGAGGAAGTCGAGGTGCCCAAGAACGTCAACGAGGCCCGCATGCTGGTCATGGCCATCCAGCCCAAGAACCTCGGCTACACCAACGACCTGGGCCCCCGCGGCAAACGCACCAAGGTCTCCACGCGCCCGCGCGGCGAAGAGTACCTGCCCGGCGGTACCTTCCGCTTCCCCGAACTGTCGGCCAAACTCGGCGAAACCGAACGCCAGCGGCTGGCCGAATACGCCCAGCAGCTCCGCGGCTATACCACGCTGATCGAGGTGCACGGCTACTGCAGCAAGCGCCCCGTCACCGGCACGCCCTTCAAGGACCACCTCGACCTGGCCTACCAGCGGGCCCGCGCCGCCGCCCAGGTCCTGCTGGCCAACGGCATCGACGAGCGGCGGATCAAGCTGGTGGCCGCCGGCACGACCCAGCCCATCGCGCCCTCGGTCCCCGAGGCCAGCGAACGGCGCAAGAACGACATCGTCGAGCTGATCCAGATCGACCAGAGCATCGACGAGTTCAGTCCGTAAGCCGCTGCCGCCTCCGCCGCCACCAGACCACCAGCCCCACCGCCAGCAGCGCCCACCAGATCGCCCCCGCGATCGCGATGTGTACCACCGCTCCAACCGTGCGCGCCAGCCCCACCAGCCCGTCGCGCCAGGCGCTGCTCAGACCGTCGCTCAGCTCCCGCCGGAACCGCCCGGCCGCCGAATCGGGCCTGGGCCGGGTCCGCAGCTCTACCCGCACCGTGGCCAGCGCTACCTGCCGACCAAGCTGCTGACGCTGGGCCTCCACGCGTTCGATGCGGCCGCGTACGTCTTCGAGGGCCGCGCGCAGTTGCAGGATCTCCGTCAGCGGTGCCGCCTCACGCTGCTCGAGCAGGTCCAGCAGTTCCGCCTCGATACGCCGTTCGTTGCGCAGCCGGGCCTCGAGGTCGACCACCTGGGCGGTCACGTCCTCCGCCTGCACGTCCTCGCGCTGCACCCGGCCCAGCTTGCGCAGCGCCGCCAGCACCTCATCCAGCCGCTCGGCCGCGACGCGCAGCGTAAGTTCGGCCCGCCGGCCGGAGCCGCTGTCGTCGATCGTGGAGTGCTCGAGGTATTCGCCGCGCTGGAGGTCGACCAGAGCCGCGACTGACTTGAAGGCCGCCGGCACGTCCTCGCAGACCAGCTCGACGCGGGCGTTGCGGATGATCTGGCGGCTGAGCGCTATTCGCACCGGCGCGCCACCGTCGGCTTGAACCTCCTCGGCCGGCCCCTGCCGGGCGCCGCCGGTCCCCAGGGCGGGAGACACGTTCTGGTCGGTCAGACCCAGGGCGTCGGGCAGGGGGGCCGAGTCCGCCGGCGTGGCGAACGACGGCGCGGCGGGTTCGCCTGACCGGCGTGCCAGATCGCGGGCGCGCGACAGGTGCGGCGTGCTCACGACGACGAAAAGCACCACCAGCAGGCCGGCCGCCAGGCCCAGCAGGGCCGCGTTGGACAGGCGCTTTTTGGCCAGGTGCCGAAGCCTCCGGCCGGGCGGATTGTGCCGGTCGGCGCTGTGCAACGCCTGTTTCCACAACTGCGGCGACTGCTCCGGCCCGGCCGACAGGCGTGCCAGGGCCTCTGCCAGTCGATCGTCTGCTTCGGCGGTCATGGCTTGGACTCCGTACCGAGCTGCTCGCGCAGCTCGACCAGCGCCGCGTGCAACCGCGACTTGAGCGTTCCCAGCGGAATGCCCAGAACCTCGGCGGCTTCGGGGTGCTTGAACTGGTTGTGGTAACACAGCAGCACGACGGCCCGCTTGTCGGCGTCGAGCCGCGCCACCGCGGCCCGCACGTGCTCGAAGTGCTCGTCGCGCTGCGTCTTCTCGGCCGGCCCGCGGCCCTGGTCTGACCACTGGTCGGCGAGCGCGGCCGCCGATCCCGGCTGACGCGCCGCCAGCGCACTGCGACACTGATTGATCACGATGCGATAGAGCCAGGTCTTGAAGCGGCTGCGGCCGTCGAAACCGCCGGCGTGGCGGATGACGCGCAGCCAGGTTTCCTGGACCACGTCGCAGGCCAGCTCGCGGTCGCCGAGCATGGCCAGCGCCAGCCCCAACAGCGGCCGCTCGTAGCGCTCGGCCAGCGTCCCCAGCGCCGCCCGCCGGCCGCTGGCGAATGCACTTATCAGGGCTTCGTCGGTCTGCCGGGTTGTCATGGGCACGCGCCTGTCGCTGTATTGCCTTAGACCGCCGAAACTGCAATCTGGTTCGCTGAAATCCCCCGCGGGCGAGCCTGTGGCCCTCGATTCGCATATCATGCGCGCAGCGGCGCCGGCGTCACGTCGCGGCGAGATCGGAGCCTGCCAGATGCCCCGTGAAATCGAGATCAAGTTGCGGCTGGACCACCCCGGCGAGTTGCGCCAGCGGCTCGAGCGCGCCGGCGCCCGGCTGCGCGCCGAGTACTTCGAGGTCAACCGCATGTTCGACACGCCCGCCGGCGCCCTGCGCGAGGCCGACTGCGGACTGCGGCTGCGCACCTGGCGGCAACTCGCGCCACTCGAGACGCACGCGCCGCCGGTGCATGGTGCGACGTTGACCTACAAGGGGTCGCGGTCCGAGAGCGCCTTCAAGGTCCGCGACGAGCTGGAAACCGTCGTGGGCGACGCCGCCCGGATGGCCGAGATTCTGCGGCGCCTGGGTTATGTCGAAACCGTCCGCTACGAGAAACTGCGCGAGCTGTGGGAGTTGCGCGGCAGCGAAATCTGCCTCGACGAGCTGCCCCGGCTGGGCTGGTTCGCCGAGGTGGAGGCCCCCGACCA
>CAZRSM010000414.1:0-14833 GCA_964602755.1 uncultured Planctomycetales bacterium | reverse complement strand
GAGCCACTCGGCGAACTGCTCGGCGCTGTGCTGCTTGAAGGCCTGCTCCATCGTGGCCCCCAGCGAGCTGAGCGGGGGATAGCCGTACGACCCGCCGGCGCCCTTGAGCTGATGGGCCAGCGTGGCCAGTTGATCCCAGTCGAGCTGCTCGTAGGCTTGCTTGAGCTCTTCGATGCGGCTCGGCAGGGCCTCGACGAACTCCTCGACCAGGTCGATCATGTCGGGATCGTCGGCCAGCAGGTCCGAAATCAGCTTGTCTGGGATGGTCGTGTTGTCTTGTGCGCTCACGAAGCACCTCTCGTCGTCTTGCGTTTGCAGCATGGCTGTTGTGCACACTCCCAGGAATCTAGATCGGCCAGCCGCCACGCCACGTGAACAAAACGCCTCGCAGCGAGCGCAAAGGCGACTGGTCCCATAAAGATGGGGGACGGAGGGTCGAGCAGGCATTGCTTACCACGGGGGAGGAAGAGGTGCAGGGAACCAGGGAGCAGGGATTGAGGGGTTGAGAAACGAAGGCACTGAGGCACAAGGGCAACGAGACCGCATGGAAGCGCCGGAGCCGGAGTGCCAAACGCCGGGTGCCGTGACCAACTGTCGGCTTGCCCGCGCAGATCGGGCCAGGCAGGCCGCGATTCGACCGGCGATACGCCGACGTGGCGCCGCCGTCGCCAGACGCCGCGCCATCCTTTCCGGCTTGCCGCAGCGCGCCGGCCGGGTTGGCAGCTTTTGCAACGGGCCATAAACTGAGGTCTGCCGCGGCGGAGGCGCCCCAGGCCGCGGCGCCGCATCTCGGGGGTGGTACAATATCAGTGGTGCCCGCGTTTTGAGTCCAGACGGAGTTTCACAATGCGTGCGAAGTCATCCTGGTTGCTGCTGTTGCTTCTGGCGGGGCCGCTGTGGGCCGACGAGCAGGACCGGCCCGACGTGCGGCCGCTGCGTGATTTCCGCGGGCACCGGGCCCCGGTCAAGCACCTGGCTTTCACCCCCGACGGCGAGCAACTGGTCAGCAGCGACGCCACCGGCCGGCTCTACGTATGGCGTGTAGCCGACGGCCACTTGCTGCGGCAGATCTTCCCGCGTGAAAAAGAGGTCTCCGCCGACACCATCACCATGGTGCACCAGCGCGAAACGCTGGCCATGGCCGTGCATCCGCGGGGCAAGCTGGTGGCCGAGTCGGCCACCGAGCCCACGCTGCAGTCCGTGGTGCGCCTGTGGGAGATCGACAGCGGCGAGTGCCGGCGCGTGCTGCTCGACAACCAGCGGCAGCCCGTGCGGGCCCTGGCTTTCACACCCGACGGCCGGTACCTGGTCTGCGCCCAGCACGACGAGGGCAGGTGGTCGCAGCGCATCGTCTTTTATGACACCAGGGACTATCGCCCGGCCTTCAGCCTGACCGCCGAGCGTCTGAGCGCCACCGGGCTGGTCGTCAGCCGCGACGGCAAGCTGCTGGCGGCCTGTTCGCCGCGGCGGCTGTACATCTGGGACATCGCCCAGCGCGAGCTGCTGCATACCATCAAGGCCCATGAGAAGGTGATCGAGTCGATCGCCTTCGCGCCCAACGGGCGCATGCTGGTCAGCGGCTCACGCGACGATACGGTGCGCGTCTGGAACACCAGGACCGGCAAGCAGGTTCTCAAGATCGACGCCAAGCAGGACGGCGTGCTGGCGGTGGCCTTCAGCCCCAGCGGACGAACCATCGCCAGCGGCGGCCGGAACCACACCGTCAAGCTCTGGAAACCCAAGTCGGGCAAGCTGCGCTGGCGCCTGTGGGGCCACCTCAAGCCGGTGACCTGCGTGGCTTTCAGCCCCGACGGGCAGACGCTGGCCAGCGGCTCGCGCGACACCGTCGTCGCGCTGTGGAAGAACGACGAGCCGGCCGACGAAAAAGACGAAGAAGACGAAGAAGACAAGGCCGACTGGATGGACTAGGCAGCGCCAGCGCTGCATCTCCGCGGTACGCCAACGCCCGTGAGAACCGCCAAGGGCGCCAGGAAACCGCCAAGGACGCCAAGAGAGACGCCCAGGGCGCCAGGGAACCGCCAAGGACGCCAAGAGAGACGCCAAGGACGCCAGGGAACCGCCGAGGGCGCCAAGAGAAACGCCAAAACGTAGGGCGGGCAATTCCTGCCACGATCACAGCTGGGCGCTGCGCCCCGACTGTCCCCCCTCCCAGGGGGGACTTACACGGGGGTAAAAGCCCGCTGACACGAACCGCCAGCGGAAGGCCGCGTTGCTCGCGCCGCCGAACAATTCGCCATTCGGCATTCGCCATTCTTCATTCGCGGTCTCGACCCTCCCCCCGCCCCTCCCTGCCAGGGAGGGGAGTTACGCGGCACGCGCAGCGCGACTTTCTTTGCCCGACCCTCGCACCGGCCGCGCGCCGACCGTCCCCCCTTCCAGGGGGGACCACAGGGGGGTCGAAGCCACCGAACACGAACCGCCAGCGGAGAGCCGCGCCGCTCGCGCCGCCGAACAATTCGCCATTCGCCATTCGGCATTCTTAATTCACTATTCACCTTTCGCCTCTTCGACCTTCTCCTCGAACCGCATCCCTTCGCGCTGCAGCTCGCGCAGCACGGCGGTGCACACGCGTTCGTGCGTGGGTATGTGGCTGCCGGTGAGCGGCAGTTCGCCGGTGAGGATCAGGCGGGCGGCGATGGCCGCCGGCAGGCCGACGGTCTGGGCCATGGCCGTAAAACCGCCCGGCTGGCCGAAGTGCTTGAAGGTGCTGACGATGCGCTCCCGGCGGTTGCCTTCGTCGGGATAGCAGGCCACGATCTCGTGCACGATCACCACCATGTCGCGGCCGTCGGGCGGCAGCACGAGCTTCTGCTTGAGCAGGTGGATCATGGCGTCGGCGGCGGTCTGCCCGGCGATGCCTACCGGCTGGCGTGAAAACAGCCCCAGCCAACGCAGATTGTCCATGATGCGGCCGGTTTCGCTGATCTGCAGATACGTCGCCACGCGGCTCTCCAGCCGGCTGCCCGGCACGGCGGGCGGCAGGAACATCTCGACGATCTCCGCGTAGCTGCGCTGCGCCAGGTTCGGGATGCGGATGTGCTCGTTCGGCAGCCCCAGCCGCACGATCTGGAGCCACGTCTCGCACCAGCCGGGATAGCGCAGCGTGCCGCGCACCATCGTCTTGACGCGCTTGAGGCCGAAGACCTCGGCGTACGAGAGCGAATCGCGATTGGGGTAGGCCTCCATCAGCCCCACGCCTTCGACCTCCACCGGCCAGGGATGGGCGAAGACCTTGTGCCAGGGCACGATCTTGATCTGTCCGTTCTCCAGAAACTGCGCCCCGTACTCGGCCGACATCACCACGTTGCGCGGGTTCCAGGTGATGCAGTAGCGCAGCGGGTTGGTCTCGAGATCGGGAGCCGGCACGCCGCTGCCGTACGAGCGGAAGCTCTCCACGTAGCCGCCGCGGGCATGCACCCGGCTGATGATCTCTCTGGCCGACATGATGTCGATGCCCGGATCCAGACCGACTTCGGCCAGCAGCAGAACGCCGTTGCGATGGGCGTCGCGGTCCAGGTCGCGCACCCGCTCGTCGCGGTAGGAGGCCGAGACCATGTGCGTGCCGGACTGTACGCAGTCGGCGGCGATCGAGGGCTGAAACATCGGCGGCATAAGGTTGACCACCAGGTCGGCCTGCTTGATCAGCGAGCTGCGCAGCGCCAGGTCGTTGACTTCGAAATAGGTCACGCCGCCGCGGGGATGGTCGCCGACGCGCGCGGCGGCCAGCTTCTCGTCGCGGTCGCCGACGGTCACGAACCAGTCGTAGGTTTCGGCCTGCTCGAGCAGGTAATGAATCAGGAACGGGGCGCTCTGGCCCGCCCCCAGCACCAGAATGTTCTTCACGTCGCTCGCCCTCTCGAACTCGGTTGTCGCACTCGGCCCCCAACACCTATGTCGGCAAACGGTTGGCGCCGCAAAAGCGGTCGCACATTATGCCCGGCAACGGACGTTTTGACCACGGCCGCCCGCCGGACGCCAGTCCTGCCGGCAGGCGGCCACCAGCACCAGTCAGGAACCGATGTCGCCACCAACCCGTCACAACCCGGTAACTCTGCCCAACCTGCTGATTCGCAACACCAACTTCATCCTGCTGTGGGCGGCTTACGGCGTCAGCGCCGCCGGCGACCACCTCAGCGAGATGGCCCTGCTCCAGGAGGCCGGCGGCTTCGCCCGCCACGACATAACGCGTGTCCAGGCACTGCTGACCTTCTGTTTTTTCTGCCCCTACGTGGTTTTTGGGCCGCTGGCCGGCTGGTGGGCTGACCGCTTCAGCCGCAAGTGGACCATGATCGCCACCGATCTGATTCGGGCCGGCGTGATGCTGAGCATCTCGTGGATCGTGCCGGTCTTGTGGCAGCGCGGCTGGGGCGACTGGGCGGTGGCCTTGCCGCTGCTGCTGACCGGTCTGTTTGCGGCCTTCTTCTCGCCGGCGCGGCAGGCCCTGGTGCCCACGCTGATCAGAGACGACCAGTTGGTGCGCGCCAATGCCCTGATCAGCGCCATGGGCACCATCGGGGCTATCACCAGCGGTCTGCTGGGCGGCAAGCTGGTGGACATGTCGCTGGCGGGGCACTTCGACCTGGTGTGGAACTATCGCCTCGACGCGCTCACGTTCGTCTTCAGTGCCGTGCTGCTCTCCGGCATCGCCATGCGCCGCACACGCATGGTGCCGCACGCGCCGCTGGGCGGCGTGTGGAAGCCGCTGATCGACGGCTTTCGCTACGTGCGCCGCCACCGGCGCATCCTCCAGATAATCCTGGTGGGCACGGTCTTCTGGGCCAGTGCGGGTGTGGTGGTCTCGATCGTGCCGGCGCTGGTCAAAGAGGTCTTCGGCGGCACGTTCGCCGACGCGGGGATGTATCGCGGGCTGCTCGCCGGCGGGCTGGCGATCGGGGCCGGCCTGATGACCATCTTCGGCCCGGCGCTGCCGTTGCCGCTGGCGGTGCTGTGGGGCCTGGGCGGCGGCGCCTTCTGGGTGCTGGGACTGGACGTGGTGTTCGTCTTCAAGCTGGGGCGACTGCTCAGCGGGGCCTGCCTGCTGATGATCGGCGTACACGGCGCGGCATTGCTGATCACCATCATGGTCGTGATCCAACGCTTCGTGCCGGATTCGCGCCGCGGGCGCGTCTTCGGCGTGGCCGACACGCTGACCATGGCGGCGATGGTCGCCTCGACCGGCCTGCTGGGTCTGCCGCATATCGAAAACCTCGACCGCTACATCCCCGTCCTGCTGGGCATCGTGGGACTGGGGCTGCTGGGCGCCGGCTGGCTGGCGTTGCGCTGGTATCTGCGGCAAAGCCCGCTGCGGCCGATCTTGTGGTGGCTCTTCCAGCTGGCGCGGTTCTTCGTCTACTTCTGGTGCCGGGCGCGGCGCGACGGCCTCTGCACCGTGCCGCGCCAGGGCCCGGTGATCATCGCCGCCAACCACACCGCCGGCATCGACCCCATCATTATCCAGGCCACCTGCTCGCACCGCGTGATCGGCTTCGTGGTGGCCCGCGAGTATTACGAGCGGCCGATCGCCGGCTGGTTCATGCGCCGGGTGCACTGCGTGCCGATCGACCGCGCCAACCCCACCAAGTCGTTCCTGGCCGGCTGCCTGCGGCTGCTCAAAGACGGTCACGTACTCGGCATCTTCCCCCAGGGCACCTTCGAACGACCGGGCGAGCCGCCGCCGGAGATCCACAACGGCGTCGGCGTGCTGGCCCTGCGCAGCGACGCGCTGGTGATTCCCTGCCATATCAGCGGCACGCGCTACTCCGACAGCCCGTTCCTCTCGTTCTTCACGCGCCACCGGGTGCGGATCAGGTACGGTCCGCCGATAGACCTGAGCGCCTACCGCGCCCGCGGCCGCGATCGCTACCTGGCCGCCGAAGTGGCCGACCTGGTGATGCGCAAGATCGCCGAGCTGGCTCCCGCAGCCGACCGGCCGCCCGGCGAGCGGCGCGCTGCGGAGGCCACGCCATGAACCGCGCCGCCGGGCAGAGCGCTGCATCTGCACCGGGTCGCGAGCTGCGGCGGATGGCGCTGGCCGCGGCGGTGCCGGTGGCGGCATTGGCGGTGCTGTTCCTGGTCGACGTGCCGCTGGGCAAGCCCGGCAAGTTCGTCTACCGCTACAGCCCGCTGATCGAGCTGCGTCTGCTGATGCTGCCGCTGGCGGGCCTGCTGGCCGTGGTCGGCGGCCTGGCGGTGTATCTGCTCGACCAGGCCCGCCGATCGCAGCGGATTTGCGGAGGCCTGCTGACGATCGCGGCGCTGTCGGGCTGGAGCTGGTGGGTCTTCACCGGGCCGCCGGCCTATCGCGCCCAGCACGTGTTCAACATGCTTTCGCCGTCGCAGGACGGGGCGTTCCTGATCGAGGCGCGTCATCTGCTCAAAGTCGGGCTGCGCGACTATCTGGCCGGTTTTCCGCAGCGGGCCGCCACGCCGCCCGAGCGAATGAAGGGCACCCGCGTGATCAGCAATCCGCCCGGCACGACGATGCTGCTGGCCGGCGCGCTCTACGCGCTCGACCACTGGCCCGCGGCCCGGCGCTGGCTGGCCCGCGATCTGGCCGAGCCGGGCATGACCGCCGATGAGCTGCGGCTCACGATCGAGGCCTACACCGGTGCGCTGGTGCTGCTGTGGCTCTGGCTGCTGGCGAGCTGGCCGACGTGGCTGCTCTGGCGGCTGTTCTTCGATCCGGCCCCCGCGGCGGCGTTGACGCTGACCACCATCGTCTCCCCCGTGACGCTGCTGTTCGTGCCCGGCAAGGACCCGGCCCAACTGCTGGTCGTCATGTTGGCGCTGTGGCTCTGGTTCTACGGCCTGCGACAACGTGGCCTGCTGGCAGCCTTTCTGGCCGGCGTGGTGGCGGCGGTAGCGGTGGCCGTGAGCCTGGCACACGTGTGGGTCGGCGCGATCGTACTGGTCGCGACGGTCAGCAGCCCCCACGTGAACCGCACATGGCTGCTGCGGCGGGGTCTGCCGGCGGCACTGAGCGGACTGGTGGGCACCATCGTCCTGTGGGGGCTGCTGCTGGATTTCGACCTCTTGCGCAGCGCCCTGACCGTCGCCCAGGCGCAGGCTCACGTGACCCGCGGGCCGGGCAGCATGCCGCTGATCTGGCAGGCGCTGGGCATCCCGCTGTTCGCGCTGCTGGCCGGCACGTGCCTCTGGTACCTGCTGCCGCAGGCCTTCGGCCGGCCCCCGACCAACCACGTAGAGCTCTTCGGCCGGCGAGTGCTGGCTCTGTGCCTGCTGGTGCTGGTGGCGACGGTCGGCTTCACGAACGTCGAGACGCCACGCCTGTGGGTCGTCTTCGTACCACTGCTGATGCTCGGGGCGGCGTTGCAGGCCCCGGTGCTGCGCCGCACGGCGCGGCGCCGCGGGATGGTGCTGGCGCTACTGGTCGGCCTGCACCTGGCGGCCGCCAGCGTGCAGTGGTCGCTGCTGGATGCGCGCGAGACCGAGTTCCGCCTGCAGACCCGGCCGGGCGGCGCTCCGCGCCTGTTTCATTGAGAGCCGCCTCAGACCACGCGCCGGCCGGCCACCCAGACCGCCTGCGCCGGCGGCGCCGTGTCGATCAGCTCCGCCGCCGGCTCGTCGCTGCCGGCCCACGGGAATGCCGCCAGGTCGGCCAGTTTGCCGGCGGTCAGCGAGCCGATCTGCCCAGCCAGCCCCAGGGCCGCCGCGGCCTCCAGCGTAGCGGTATGCAGCAGCTCGTCGGGCGTGGGCGCGTCGTCACCATGCTGCTGGCGCACGTAGCGCAGCTCTTCCAGGATCGACAGGCTCTGGTTGCTGGCCAGGCTGTCGGTCGCCAGCAGCAGCCGCACGCCCGACCGCCGCACCGCGGAGAGCGGATAGTTGCGGTGGCCGAAGTAGTGGTGCGCACGCGGGCAGTAGACCACCGCGTGTCCGCCGACCGCCAGGAGCTGGAAGTCCTTCTCTGACAGGTAGTTGCAGTGCACCAGCAAGCCCGGGCGCGGCGGGCGCAGCCGCTCGGTGACCCACTGGCCGGGCGCGACCCCCGGCGGCTCGATACCCACCGACCGCATCAGTTCGCGCACCGCGCGTGGCATGGCCGCGGCGTCGCCGTGCAGGAATGCCAGCTCCTCGCGCGTTTCGCCTAAGTGCATTACCCACGGACAACCGCGCACGGCCGCCAACTCGACCGTGGCCCGCGCGTGTTCCAGCGTGACCGTGTACGGCGTGTGCGGCGAGACGCCCGCGACCAGCAGCTCGTCGGCCGGCATCTCGTCGAGCGCCGCCGCCAGCTCGGTCGGGTTGCGCGGCGGCTGGACGGCGAAGGAGATGATCTCGGCCAGGCAGACCTTGCGGATCGGCACCTGGCGCAGGGCCTGCCAGGCCAGGTTGGTGCGTGAGATGTCGGCTACGCAGGTGACGCCGGCCCGCAGCGACTGCCAGGCGCCGTCGACGACCGCCTGTCTTTCGCGCTCCACATGGCCCGGCCGCCCGCGCAGCGCCAGCAGCCCATTGAACCAGGTCCACAGATCGCCCGGCTGCAACTGCCGCTGATAGCAGGTCAGCTCCAGATGCGTATGCGGGTTGACCAGCCCCGGCGTCAGGATCACCTCGCCCAGATCTTCCGCGGCGCGGGCCGCCGAGCGGTCGGCAGCGGCGGGCAATACGCGCACGATCCGCCCGCCGGCGATCTCGACCAGCCCGTCGCGGATCGCCGGTGCATCGATCGGCAGGACCCGGGCGGCGCGCAGTATCACGATTGGGATTGGTCCTCGGCCGGCTGGTCGAGCTCGAGCGAACCGCTCACGCCGCGCGGGAAGTCCATGCGGCGGCGCATGCGGTAGAGGTAATAGTCGTAATCGCTTTCGTCGCCGGCGCGCCGGCGGCGCTGCTGCGACTGCGTGGGCGGGGCGGTTTCGTCGAACCAGCTGCGCCAGTCCCAGCCGATCTGGCCGCTGGCCAGGTGGTGCTGCATCGACGACTCACAGCGGCACACGCCGGGCGTGCGCTGCAGGACCTCCATGAAGCGATCGAGCAGCCGCGGCAGACGTTCGACGGCGGCCTGGGCGCGGGCGATCTGCTCGTCGCGCTCCAGCGTGCGGCCGTTCTCGAAGGGGCGAAAATCGCTGCCGGTCTCGGCGTAGCTGGCCACGTAGCAGATGCTGGCGTAGCACAGTTGCAGCTCTTTGGCCAGAAAAACCTCGGGCGCCAGCGTGGTGCCCAGCAGATCGCCGCCCAGCGTGGCGTACTTGCGGGCCTCGGCGGCGGTTTCGCGTCGGGGGCCTTCGATGCAGACGTAGATGCCGTGGTCGGAGTATTCGCAGTGCTCCTCGGCCAGCGTGGTGGCCCATGCGCGGCGCAGCGAGGGGCAGAAGACCGGCCACTGCCGTACCACGCCCAGGCCGCGGTTTTCGAAGAAAGTGACCGGGCGCACGTGGGTTTCGTCGATCACGTCGTCGACGATGACGTATTCGCCGATCTTGTAGTTGTGGCAGATGGCGCGGGTCTCGCTCCACGAGACGATGGCCCGCACGCCCAGGTCTTTGAGGGCGTAGATGTTGGCGCGATAGTTGACGAAGCTGGGGGCCACGTTGAAGCCCGACTCACCGTGGCGCGACAGGAAGTAAAACGACCCGTGCCGCGAGTTGCACAGGTAGATCGGCTGCGACAGGCCGAACGGAGTTTCCTGGGGTCCCAGACGCTGGGCCACGAAGGCCCCCTCGCGCAACAGGTCATACGCAGCCGTACCGCCGATGCACGCCGTGGTAGCTGTCATCGCTTTCGATCCCGCCGCCGTCAGTCTTGCTGGTCGATCGCCCGTCCGACCGAGACCGGGCCCGCGCCGAGTATAGGCCGCCGCGGCCGATTGGCGAAGGGCAATTGTCGCGCTTCGCCGGCCCGGCGCCCGGCGGCAGCGGCTTGCGCCGCGTCGGGGTGGCGGTTACACTGACCGCACGATCGCAGCGATCCCCCGCGCAGGTGGCAACGTGGACGTGGCCCTGTTCGTAACCTGCCTTACCGACACCTTCGCCCCGCGCGTGGGCGTGGCCCTCGTGCGCGTGCTGCGCCACCTCGGCTGCGTCGTCCACTTTCCCGACCAGCAGACCTGCTGCGGCCAGCCGGCCTACAACAACGGCTTTTTCGACCAGGCCGCCGCGATGGGCCGGAGACTGATAGACGTCCTGAGCGACTACCCGTATGTCGTCTCGCCCTCCGGCTCCTGCGTGGCGATGATCAGGCACCACCTGCCGAAGCTGCTGGCCGACGACCCCGCCTGCGCGGCCGCCGCCCGCGAGCTGGCCCGGCGCACCTTCGAGCCGGTCGGCTTTCTGGCCGACGTGCTGCGGCTCGATTTCGCCAGCATCGAGTGCGCCGAACGCCGACCGCTGACCTGCCACTACAGTTGCCACCTGCGCGGCGTACTCTCGCCCGAGCAGGCCGTCCGCCCGCTGTGCAGCCTGCGCGGCGTCGATTACCGCCCGCTCAACGGGCTGGAGCAGTGTTGCGGTTTCGGCGGCGCGTTCGGCGCGCTCCATCCCGACATCAGCGCCGCGATGACGCGCGACAAGCTGGACGCGATCGCCGCCACGGGCGCCCGCGTGGTGGTCAGCAACGAGGCCGGCTGCACGCTCACGTTGGCCGGAGCGGCGCGCCGCCAGGGGCTGGAGCTGGAATTCAAGCACTTTGTCGAGCTGCTGGCCGAGTCGCTGGGCCTGCTGGCGCCGGCCGGTGACCACGCTGCCTGTCAGGCGGAGTTGCCATGAGACCCGCGGACTGGTTCGCCCGCAACGTGCGCGCCGCCCTGGCCGACCAGGACCTCGGACGGGCGGTCGCCTCCACGGCCGCCAGGAAGATCGCCGCCCGGCAGCAAGCCGTCGCCGCGGTGCCCAACTTCGACACGCTGCGCGACCTGGCCCGCGACATCAAACGCCACACCATCGCCAACCTCGACCACTATCTCGACCAGTTCATCGCCAACGTCGAGCAGCAGGGCGGCGTCGTGCACCTGGCCGACGACACTCACGGGGCGCGCCGCATCGTCGCCGACATCGCCGCCCGGCGCGGCGTGCGGCTGGCGGCCAAGTCCAAGTCGATGCTCACCGAGGAGATCGACCTCAACCCGGCGCTCGAGGCCGTCGGCGTGCGCGTGGTCGAGACCGACCTGGGCGAATTCATAGTGCAGTTGGACCGCGACCGACCCAGCCACATCGTCAGCCCCATCATCCACAAGAGCATCCCGGCCATCGCGCAGACGCTGAGCCGCGAGCTGGGCGTCGAGTACAGCGAAAATCCCGCCGTGCTGGTCGGGCACGCCCGCCGACATCTGCGCGAGGTGTTCCGCCATTGCGACCTGGGCATCAGCGGCGTGAACTTCGCGGTGGCCCAGAGCGGCACGCTGTGCATTTGCACCAACGAGGGCAACGGCCGGCTGGTCTGCTCACGCCCGCCGGTCCACGTGGCGCTGATGGGAATCGAGAAACTCATCCCGCGCATGGCCGACCTGGCGGTGATGCTCAAGATCCTGGCCCGTTCGAGCACCGGCCAGCCGATCACCGTGTACACCTCGCTGATATCCGGCCCGCGCCGCGGCGGCGATCCCGACGGGCCCGACGAGCTGCACGTGGTCATCGTTGACGCTGGCCGCCGACGCATTCGCGACAGTGCCTGCGCCGACGTGCTCAACTGCATCCGCTGCGGCGCCTGCCTCAATGCCTGCCCGGTGTTCGCTCACATCGGCGGGCACGCCTACGGCAACGTCTATCCCGGGCCGATCGGCAAGCTGCTGGCCCCGCTGTTGGGCGATCCGTGCGGGTACGCCGACCTGCCGCAAGCCTCGAGCCTGTGCGGGCGCTGCCGCGAGGTCTGTCCGGTACGCATCGACATCCCGGAGCTGCTGGTGCGTTTGAGACATGACCAGGTGACCCGCGACGATCTCCCGTGGGCCCGACGGCTGGCGTTCGACGCGCTGCTGCACGTTCTGGCCAACCCGCTGCTGTATCGCCTGGCCCAGCGGGCAGGCCGCTGGCTCCTGGCTCCGTTCAGCGACGGGGAGTGGGTCCGCCGCCTGCCGGGTGCGGCGGCGTCGCTGACGAAGTACCGCGACCTGCCGCGACCGGCCGCGCGCACGTTCCGCCAGATATGGCAGGACGAGCTCGGGCAAGACGTCGCGCCGACTGCCGGCCGGGCAGCCGATGATGCCACCCGCAGCGAGACACTACCGGTCGGCGAGCACCGGCCGGCCGGCGCGGAGTCGGCCGGCAGCCGCCCAAGCGGGGCCGTCGAGCCGTCGTTGCCGCCGATCGAGCCGGCGGCGGTGCGCTGCGTGTCGCGCACCGCCGACCTGTCGGCGGTATTCTCGCAACGGGCCGCGGAATCGGGGATGCGCGTGCGCCGCTGCGGGTCAGCGGAGTTGGCGGGCCATGTGGCCGAGCTGGTGGTGCGGTTGGCCGAGCCGGTCGGCGACCGGCCGCTGCGCGTACTGCTCGAACCCGACCTGCCCGGCCGCGCCGCACTGCTCGAGCGGCTGGGCTCGAGAATCGAGCCGCTCGAGCCATCCGCCGGCGACGCGGTCATGTTCGCCGCCGACGTGGGCATCACCACGGTACGGGCGGCGGTGGCCGAAACCGGCAGCCTGGTGTGCTCCAGCGGGCCGCAACGCTGGCGCGGGCTGAGCCTGGTTCCGCCGGTCCACGTGGCCATCGTCTATCAGCGGCAGATCGTGGCCGACCTGGTGGACCTGCTGGCCGACCTGGGCGACCAGGAGTTGCCGACCAGCCTGACGCTGATCAGCGGTCCCAGCAAGACCGCCGACGTGGGCGGCATCCTGATAACCGGTATGCACGGACCGGGCCGCGTCGGCGTGGTACTGGCAGCGGACTGACGCGATCTGCGCTGCTGCGCTCACGACAGCCAGCGCCGCTTCTTCTTCGATCGCCGGGGTGCGCCGCCGCGCCCGCGGGCCTCGTACTCGGCCCACACTTGCGGCAACAGTTCGGCTTCGCTCCTGCCCGTGGTGCGTCGCAGGGTGTGCAAACGCTGGCGCAGGTCGGCGGGAAGATCGTCGATCGTCGGCTGGTCGGACCCGAGCACCGGTTGCTCGACCAGCGGGCCGGGCAGCTCGGCCACAGCGAGCGGCCCTTCGGTCTCCGGCTCGGACGGCGGCGGTTCAGCGTTCGGCTCCGGCTGCTCGTCGAACCAGCGCCGCGCCGCGCGCAACGACTCCCGGAACTGCTCGATGCGTGCCGACAGCTCTTCCAGCCGGGCCAGCTCGCCGGCCAGCGTGTGCCGCCTCTGTGCCAGTTCCCGCTCGGCGTCGGCGACGGCCCGCTCACGCTGCTCGACGGCCCGCTCGCGCTGAGCCAGCTCGTCGAGCGTCTGCCGGCATTCGTCGAGCTGCTGTTGCCAATCGCGCCGCTCCTGTTCGAGTTGCCGCCGTTGCCGATCGATTTCCTCCTGCTTGTGTTCGAGTTGCCGTTCGCGCTCGGCCAGCGTCACGGCGGTCTGGTCCAGCGCGGTGCGTTCTGCGGTCAGGTCCTGCTCGCGTTGCTGGAGGTCTTCTTCCCGGCGGCGCAGCTCGGCCTCGCGCCGGTCCAGCCCCGCCTCGCGCTGGCTGAGGCGCTGCCGGGAAGCCGCGATCTGCGCCCGCAGGGCTTCGATCATGGCGCCCAGATCGTCGAGCTCGTCGCCGCTGAGGTTCACGGTCACCGGCTCGTCACCGGACGAGGGCGTCTGCCCGGCGGCCGGCTCGTGGTGGGGGCCGTTCCAGGCCACGCGCAGCGTCTCGCCGCCGATGCCCAGCTCGTCGCCGTCGCACACCCACGCCAGTTCGATCCGCTGGCCGTTGAGCAGCGTGCCGGAGCGACTGCCCAGGTCGCAGACCGCCAGACGGCCGTCGAGCAGCAACAGCAGAGCGTGACACAGCGAGACGTCGGGCGTGTCGAGCACCAGGTCGCAGGCCGCCCGCCGACCGACGATCGCCGGCAGACGCGACAACTCGTGCGCGGCTGAGCCGACGTGCAGCGTCGGCGGGTGCTCGCAGGTTTGCCGCGGCGCGGCCTCCGTCGGCTCGAGCTCGACGGACAGGGTGACCGGTCCCAGCCGGAAGCTCTCGCCGTGGCGCAGCGGATGTGGGCCGGTGAGGCGCCGGTCGTCGACGAAAGTGCCGCTGCGGCTGCACAGGTCGATCAGCGTCAGGCCGTGGCCGTCGTTGACGATCGCGCAGTGGAGCTTGGAGACCTCGGCGTGCTCGATGTAGAGGTCACAATCGCGCCGGCTGCCGACGATCGTGACGGGCTGGACGGTTTCGCAGCCGGTGGCGGCTTGTGCCAACACCAGGCGCAGCCGCGGGCTGCCTGGCGGCACTCGCGGCGGGGGACGGCCGGCTTGTGGCGACGATGGTCCCATAATCCTTTAGCACGTTTCCCCCGTGCCTCGGCGCCCAGCGTGTCCCCATGCGGGAGTGTTCCAAACACGACCCGCCACGGGCAAGCCGCGAGTATACTCGGCACCGAGATCTCATAACGTGTCAGACAAGAAAAGACGCGGGGGGTTGAGCGGCCAGGTATTGGGGAGTAAGGCACGAAGACAGCGAGACTTGCGGCGCTGGGCGCGGGGCCCGACGCCACGTCTCTGGCGTTCTTCCTGGCGTTTCTCTCGACGCCCTTGGCGTTTCTCTTGGCGCCCTTGGCGTTTGAATTATGGCGCCCTGGTGTTCAGCGCCGCGTGCGGCCGTAGCGGCGCAGGTGCTGCTCGAACTGCTCCAACTGGTCGGCGTCGAGCAGGTCGGCGATCTCGTCGCGCACCTCGGCCGCCAGGCGGGCCCGGGCCTCTTTGTCGCTGGGCTTGATGC
>CAZRSM010000413.1:0-3125 GCA_964602755.1 uncultured Planctomycetales bacterium | reverse complement strand
CGGCCCCATGGGTTTCGGCGGCCAGACTACCGTCATGGCGGTCAAGATCACGCAGCTTCATCGCGTGCCGGCTTCGTTCTTCGTGTCGGTGGCGTACATGTGCTGGGCCGATCGACGCAAGATCATGACCATCCGCGACGGACAGGCCGTAATCGAGCCGCCGACCGCCGAGAACCTCGCGCACTAGAGCCGCCAGGCACAGGAGACCAGCCGATGCCCACCAAACTGAGCGTACCCGTCAGCGAAGAGCAGATCCGCGGCCTGAAAGTCGGCGACGCCGTCCTGCTCTCCGGCGAGATCTTCACCGGGCGCGACGCGGCCCACAAATACATGATGGAGAACTTCATCAAGGGCCAGTGTCCCGACTCGGAGCACGAAGTCTACAACGTGCTCAAGCGCGGACTGGCCGGCGGGGCCCTGTATCACTGCGGCCCGGTGGTGCGCAAACGCGACGACGGCCGCTACGAGTTCGTGGCCGCCGGCCCAACCACCAGCATCCGCGAAGAACCCTACGAAGCCGACGTGATCGCCCATTTCGGCCTGCGGGCCGTGATCGGCAAAGGCGGAATGCGCGACAAGACCCTGGCGGCCTGCCACGAGCACGGGGCGGTGTATCTGCACGCCATCGGCGGAGCGGCCACGCTGATCGCCCAGAGCGTCAAGGAGGTGCTGGGCGTCTACAAAATCGAGTTCGGCGTACCCGAGGCCTTCTGGCACATCCGGGTCGAGAACCTGCCCTGCGTGGTCACCATGGACGCCCACGGCCAGAGCCTGCACGAAAAGGTCCAGGCCGACTCGCGCCGCCGGCTCGAAGAGCTGATCGGAGCCTGATGTCCCCCAGCCGCCAGCGCGGCCTGCAGGAGCGAGATCCGGTGTTGGTCGAGCGCCTCGGCAACGACGTCCGCCTCAGCCCCGCCGGTCCGCTGCGCGGCACCGTGCGGCTGCCCGGTTCCAAGAGCCTGACCAACCGCTATCTGCTGTGCACTGCCCTGGCCGATGGCACCAGCCGGCTGGCCGGCGTGACCTTATCGGACGACGTGCAGGCCATGCTCCGCGGACTGCGCGCCCTGGGCATCGACCTGTCCCTGATCGGCGACACGACGGCGTCCGGTCCCCCGCCGGGCGGCGAGGCCGCGCCGGTCGCCGCCGGCGGTTACGTGACGATCGAAGTGCAGGGTTGCCGCGGGCAATTGCCGGCGGTCGCGGCCGATATCGACGTGGGCAACGCCGGCACGGCGATGCGTTTCTTGACCGCGCTGGCCACGTTGGGCCACGGGCGCTATCGGCTCGACGGTTCGCCGCGCATGCGCCAGCGGCCGATCGGTCCATTGGTGGGGGCCTTGCAGCAGTTGGGTGCCCCGGTGGGCTACGACGCGGTCGAAGGCTTCCCGCCGATCACCATGGCCGCCCGTGGTCTGGCCGGCGGCGAGGTGCGTTTCGATCGTCCGCCGTCGAGCCAGTTCATCAGCGCCCTGCTGATGGTCGGGCCGTATGCCGGCGGCGATGTGATGATCCGCATCGACGGCGGGCTGGCCAGCCGGCCGTACGTGGAAATGACCATCGCCGTCATGCGCTCGCTGGGTGTCGAGCTGCTGGCCGGCGACGAGTTCGACCGCTTCATCGTGCCGGCGGCCCAGCGCTACCAGGCGCGTGAGGTGGTCGTCGAGCCGGATGCCAGCGCCGCGACGTACTTCTGGGCGGCGGCGGCGCTGACCGGCGGCCAGATCACCGCGCTCGGCCTGCGGGCCGACAGCCTGCAGGGCGACGTGCGTTTCGTCGAGGTGTTGCAGCGCATGGGCTGCGTGGTCAGGGACACGCCCGAGGGGCTCTCCGTGGCGGCACCGCCGGACGGCCGGTTGCGGGGCGTCGACGTCGACCTCAACGCCATGCCCGACACGGCCCAGACGCTGGCGGTGGTGGCCCTGTTCGCCGACGGCCCGACCACCATCCGCAACGTGGGCAACCTGCGCATCAAGGAGACCGACCGGCTGACGGCTCTGGAGACCGAGCTGCGCCGCCTGGGGGCGGCGGTCAGCACCGGCAGCGATGGCATCACCATATCGCCGCCCGAGCGCCTGACGCCCACCGCCATCGAGACCTACGACGACCACCGCATGGCGATGAGTTTCGCGCTGGCGGGCCTGCGGGTTCCCGGGCTGGTGATCCGCGAAGCGGCCTGCGTGGCCAAGAGTTTTCCGGGCTTCTTCGACGAGTTGGCGGCCCTGTCCGCCGACGGCCCGGCGCGCTAGAATGCCCGCCTGGCTTGAGAGCGCGGCGTTCGGCTCGCCGGGGGGCCGGGGGGCCAAACCGCTTGCGTCGAGAGTCGGCTCGACGGCAGCGTTTAATTCCGGCATCCAACGCCAACAACGGAGAGAAAAGCAATGGCGGTTCCCCAGGATTACAGGTATGCCCAGACGCACGAGTGGTTCAAGGTCGACGGCGACGTGGTCACCATCGGCATCTCCAGGTTCGCCGCCGACGAGCTGACCGACATCACCTACGTCGAGCTGCCCGAGGTGGGCGAGAAGGTGACCGCTGGCGAGAGCTTCGGCGAAATCGAGTCGGTCAAGGCCACCAGCTCGCTCTACTCGGCCGTCAGCGGCGAGGTCATCGAGGTCAACGAGCGCCTGGCCGACGAGCCCGAGCTGGTCAACAACGATCCTTTCGGCGACGGCTGGATGGTCAAGGTCCGGTGCAGCGACCTTGGCCCCCTCGAGAAACTCATGGACGCCGCCGCGTACGAGAAGATGATCGCCGAGTAGGTTCGGCCGGCGCCGGCTTCGCCAGCCGGCCGGTAATGCTTGCAGGGGAAAACCGGCCATGAAAGCCACTGATCTGGTTGCTCGACCGGGCGAGTTCATCGACCGCCACATCGGCCCGCGCAACGACGACATCGCGCAGATGCTGGCGACGCTGGGCTGCGACAGTCTCGATGCGCTGATCGATCAGACCATCCCGGCCGACATCCGCCTGCGCGAGCCGCTGCGGCTCGATGGCCCCTGCGCCGAGCACGAGGCCCTGGCCGAGCTGCGCCGCATCGCTTCGCAGAACCAGCGCTACCGCTCGCTGATCGGCACGGGCTATTACGACACGATCACGCCGCCGATCATCCTGCGCAACATCCT
>CAZRSM010000412.1:0-1645 GCA_964602755.1 uncultured Planctomycetales bacterium | reverse complement strand
AAGACAAGATGGACGGCGGTGGTCGCGGCGCCGGCGATGGTAGTCGGGTTCGTCGTTTGGGAGGGCACCGCGCCGGGCGGCCCGGCGTTTCCCGTGCCGACCGTCGTGACGGATAGTTCGCCTGCGGCGGACGAGCTCCAGGACAAGAGCTGCACGGCACCCGGCGAATGCGTCAACGCATGTGCGTTCTGGTGAGGCTCGGAACGAAGCTGCAGGCAGTGTTGCGTGGCGTTCCCGAGGGCCAGCAGTGCCAGGAGGCGCTGCCTGGCCGAGTGCAAAGAGGTGTTCGGTGACGGTGGCCAAGAGGAGGTCCGGCCGGGACTCGTGCGATGAGACGGATTCTGCTTGGATTGCTGATGGGCTGCGCGCTGCAGTTTGCCACGAGGCCGGAGGCCGAGTGCCGGGCTGCTGAACTGCCCGCGACGGCTACCGTCCCGCGTGATCCGGCGGTGGCGGCGGAGGTGGTCAGCGCACTCGAAGCCGAGACCTTGCCCGAGCTGTTCCCCCTGCAGTGGGCGGCCCTGCAAGGGCAGTTGAACCAACTGCTGGCGGAGCAAAGAAACAGCGGCCGGGGAGAGTTCCTGCTGGCCGCGGCTCGCGCGCTGTGGGACGACTATGGGGCGGCCGAGATCAACGAAGCCAACCAGTGGTTCCTCACCGGCATGATTGCCGACGAACTGTCGAAAGGCGCCGATAGCCTCGAACCGGCGGCGCGTCAGGAACTGGCCGGCGTCATTCGGGAATATATCGAGGATGGAGGCGCGGAGATAGAGCCGGATATCATGGCCAGCGTCGGCCTGGCCCTGGCCGCACTTCTGCCTGCTGATGCAGAAGCACAAGAAACGGCTGACTACCTTATCTACGAGGCGCTGGTCTGGGACGCGGAGCTGTCGAGCCTGATGGGCGCGGAGTTGAGTATGATCACCGCTGATGCGGCGGAACTCCACTTCGGGCCGGCAGTTTTCCTGGATATGTACGAGTTGCTCGAGTGTCGCGTGGATCCCGCCAACGAACCCGCGTGTTACCGACGACGTTGCGAGACGATAGCCAGGCTCTTGGGTGCCCTGTCCGCACCTGCCGAAGAACCTGGGCGGGACAACCACGTGGCCCGCTACGCGGTGCGCGCCTGCAGGGAAGTCCTCCAGCCGTGCGGCAGTGATGAGGCCATGGAGGATTTGTGCTGTCGTTTCCTGCTCGCCGTGGAGTGGCTCTTGCGCGGTCGGCGCAACACGCTCTCCGAGGGGCTTGTCGACCGGATCAGCGACACTCTGGCGGCCCTCGCGGCCAAGAGGAAGATCACGACGCCCCGGGCCTGGAAGCGGTGGGCAGGGGCCGTGGACGCGCTCGGCTCTGGGCGGATGGGTGCGCGGCTGGCCCGGCTCATCCTGCGGGACCTGGATCGCAAGGAAGTCAATTGCGCGCTGCCGGCAGATACCCGGGAGGCGCTGCGGTTCCTCGCGGATCGCGCCACCAAACGAAGGAAACGGTAGCGCTCGCCGCGCGGTTCTGCCCGAAGCGGAGCTCAGCGGGCGGCGCTGCCCTCCTCCATCCCCGGCGGCAGTGCCCGACGTCGACCCGCTGCTGCAGAGCGAGATGGAGAAGACCTTCGCCCAGTGGCAGGAGTACCTGCCTCAGAACGCCAAGT
>CAZRSM010000411.1:0-7528 GCA_964602755.1 uncultured Planctomycetales bacterium | reverse complement strand
AGGTCAATGCCGGGGTCCAGGCCCGCCTCAGGCATCAAGATGACGCCGGCACCTTCCGCCCGCTCAGCTAGCTCTACGAGATCCCCGGTGTACGAGGCGTTGACATAGTGTGCGCCGGCCTCAATCGCCGCCTCGGCTACTGCGTGGTGGAAATGGCGCGGAAGCATGTCCACGACAACGTCCGGAGGAGGGGTCAGCAGACGTGCAAGGCTATCGGGGTCTGTGGCGTCAGCGGCCTCGAACCGCACCGGCGCATCCGCCGGCATGAGCGGCTGGACGGCGGTCGGGTCCGGCGCGACGTCTCCCACGACCAGCTCGTCCAGTTCGGGAGCGCGCGTTATATCGTGAAGGACAGCCCGGCCCTGCAATCCCAGGCCCAGAAGCACAGCTCGCATAAATTACCCTCCATGGCGCAGCTTTTCCCACCGGGCGCGAGAATAAGGCGCACCGCGCGCGGCTCGCGGCACTATGCCCAATCAAGCGCCGGCCCGGCGCGCCACTATGCCACCGGACAGTCGCCGCGAACGAAGCAGTCCTGAATTTCCTTCCAGTCGTCCAGCACGGCCGGTACGATCTCTTCAGCCGCGGCCTGCACTTCGTTTTCCGACGCCCCGATGGCTTCCACGTGTACCATTTGCGGCTCATTGATCGGCTTGCCGATTTGCGAAAGCATATAGCAGACCACTTCTGCGCCCGGCACACGCTCGACGATCTGGTCGGCAATCCGCTGAGCCATGGCGTTGTAGATTTTTCCGACGTGGCTGACCGGGTTCTTCCCTGCGACGGCTTCAAGGCTCATCGCGCGGAAAGGTGTGATCAGCCCGTTGGCGCGATTACCCCGGCCGACCTGGCCGTCGTCGCCCATCTCCGCGCTGGTGCCCGTGACCGTCAGGTAGTACTGCCCTGTCTCCGGGTCGTCGGCGCAATTGACGCACACTGTGATATCGCGCGAGGTCACCGTCGGCGCCAACTCCTCGATGGCCCGCGCGATCTCGGCTGTCGTCGCCAGATACGTGTCTAGGTCGGGGGTGAGCGCCGAAACAAACGCCGCTGCGACGGTAATTGTAATGTGATCGCCACGCCGCAGCGCCATCACCTTCACGTCTTGGCCGACCGGCTCAAACTCCCGCACCCTTTTCTCGATTTCGATGACCAGCCGCTCGGTCTCGGACAGTGGAGCATAGCCCACGCCCAGCGACGTATCATTAGCCTTAGGCGCCCCACCTTCGACCAACTGCCGCAGCTCGTCGGCGCCGGGCCGGACCATGTAGTCAATGATGATGCCGTCGTCGGGCAGATGGGGCAGGCTTTCCTTCAGCCACCCGCGCGCGGCCTCTATCGCTAACGTGCCGATCGGCACCCGCACCCCGCCGGCCGTCGGTGTAGCACGGCCGCACAGGATCAGCCTCATCGGCTCGATGATCTGCCCGTGCCCGAACTCTGCTACTGCCGCCCCACCCACCAGCAACGCCTTGTCAACGTTGTGGTGCAAGATCCGGCCGGCGTTGTCGAGGTAGAATCGGCAGAGGTTGCGGCTAAAGCGCTCGGCAATGTTGTCGCAGATTGTGTCGGGATGTCCCAGGCCCTTGCGCTCGACCATCTCGGTGGGCCGTTCGTCCATACGAGGCCACGGTGCTTCGGAGACGACCAGATTCACGGCATGACACCTCCTGTGAAGTGCCAGAGGGGGGCTTCCGGACGTGAGGACTTACCGCAGGCAACAAAAAAGCCATCCGCAAGGGATGGCTCACGTGTTCGCACGTGGGTCCTCATCCTTGCGGCCATGGTCACGCCGCCCGTGGATTGCCACCTTACCTGGCTCCTCTCCGACCACTGCCAGGCAGGTTGGCGCCGCCCTAGGAGCACGGCCTCCATTTGGCGGTCTCTTGATGAGCCACCCCACTGGTTGTCAATACTCGCACGCGAACGATACTACCCGCGCGCCGATCGTGTCAACCGCCCCCGGGCACCTCGTTACAGAATTTTTCCCACAGGCCTGCTCTCGACGCCTACGCCCAAGTCTCCAGCAGCCGCCGCGCTGCCACCACCGCCTCCCGCGTCGCCTTTTCAGGACTAAGCGATAGCATCCGCTCGGTGTGCCTGATGACCTCGAGCATGAACGGCCCCTCGTAGCCCACGTCCTTCAGCGCTCGCATCACCGACGCCCAATCAATCGTCCCCCACCCGGGTGGCAGATGCTCATCGCCCGCGCCGCGCCCGTGGTTGTCGTGAATGTGCAGACTGCGCAAATACGGCGCGGCGGTGTAAATCTCGCTCTCGGCCGACACGGCGAGCTGGCTGTGGTGCGCGTGTCCCACATCGACCACTATCCCGAGCCACTCGTCCTCCAGTTTCTCCACCGTCGCCACCAGCGCGTCGGCCGCCAGGTTCCCGAAGTTCTCGATGAGCAAAACCACGCCCGCATCGCGCGCCTCCTCCAACAGCTCATACAGCGACTGCTCGCCGCGCTCCATGGCCGCCGGATCGCCCGCCAGCGTTGACGGACGCACATGATGCACGACGAAATGCTCGACACCCATCGCGCCAAGCACATCGATCATGCGCCTGTGCGCCTCGACGGCCGCGCGTCGATGCTCTTCATCAGCCGACGACAAATCCCAGTCGTTGCATGGGTTATGCGCTGACCATAATCGAATCCCAAACTCCCGCGCCTTGGCGGCCACGGCCAACAAATCGCTGAGCGGGTCAGCCCAAAACCGCGGAAGTGACTGGTCGTTGTATTCGATCGCCGCCACGCCTAACTCGGCGAACAGCTCGAGGCACCCGAACATGTCGCGGTCGGGCGCACTGACGTGGCTCGAACAAATCAGCGTAGACAGCCCGATATCCATGGCCGCCTCCTTAGAATGCACGCGCGGGCCGCCCGCGTCGAGCGCCCGCGCTTTTGCCCTTCTGTTCGTTTTCCAATTGCCGCCCGCAGCTCGCGGGCCTCATGGCCCGGGCCGCGCCCTTCCAGCTCGCCCCGCCTACATGCCCAATTTGGCTATCCGCCCAGTCGAAAGCGCCCTGTCAACCGCCAGCGTGAACTCCAGCGTCCTGAGGCCATCGAAGTAGTCACACTTGATATACGAGGGGTCTTCCTTGGCCACGGCGCGCAAGAACGCCCTGTCCTCGATCTCGAAAATGTTCGGCTCGCCCGGATACTGCTTTGGTTTCTTGGCGCCCACCTTATACAGCGTTGCGTCATGGCTCCAGCCGCTGAACTCCGCCGCGTGCTTGGGCGCGTAGATGCGCAGGTCAATGCCGCCCTTTGCGTTCGACGCGCAGCACGAATACAACACCGCCACGCCACCGTTGGCCATCTTTACGGCCACGGCGATGGCGTCCTCAATGTTATAGCCCGGTATATCGGTGTTGAAGTCTCGGGCGGCGAAGGCCGACACTTGCATAGGCTCGCCGCACAGGTAGCGCAGCAGGTCGGCAGTGTGTGTGACCTGTTCGACGAATTGCCCACCGCTTTGCTCCTTGTGGATCCACCACATGCTGATCGGCCGCGACGGATCAGGCTTCGGAGTGCCGCCGATCCAGCCGCCCATTGACAGCACGGGCGGGTCTTCCTCAAACATCTTCTTCGCCTCATTGACGCCCTTGCGGTAGCGGTTCATGTACGCCACCGAGGTCATCAGCCCGCGCTGCTTGATAGCGTCCGCGATCCGCCGCGCCTGCTGCAGCGTTCGGTTGATGGGCTTCTCGACCATGAACGGCACGCCGTATTCGATACACGCCCGCTCCGCCTCGCCGTGCGCAAACGGCGGCAGGCAAATCCACACGGCGTCAAGCCGCATGGCGTCAAGCATTTCGCCAGGCACCTCGAAGGCCTTGGCGTCGAACTCTTCCGCGAGGGCGCGGGCCTTTTCGAGGTCAATATCGCAGAAGGCCGCGAGCTTGGCAGTGGAGATGCCGGCGAGGGCATTGATGTGCTGGCGAGCGATCCCGCCGCAACCGATGAACCCTACGTTTAGCTTGGCCATCAGTCCCGAGCCTCCCTTGCACGGATTGGGCGGCTGGCGGCGCCGACCGATGCGCCAATTTTACTTCACGTCGTATCTGGCGTCAGCCACCGCGCAAGCTGAGATTTGCTCACTCTCTGACGACGCAGCGGCCGGGTCTCGTCCGGCCCGGCAGCCACGACCTCGGCCAAAGTTGTAGCCGCGCGAGCAAGGGAGCGGCGGCAGCGCCGCGAATTGCCTCTGCCAGTCCTTGCACCAGGAGGTCTGAGATGCTCGCTGTTCTGCTGCTCGCCTCGCTTGCGCAGCCGGCCTGGCGCGACAACTTCGCCGCCCCCAACCTGGCCGACCGCTGGCAGTGGCGCTGCCCAGTGCCCGGGCCGGCGATCTCCCTGACGGCCCGCCCGGGCTGGGTGCGCTTTTCCGTGCCCAGGCGCGAAAAGGGCTACGACCACTGGATCGACCGCGACCCACCCCTGGCCGCCCCGATGCTCACCACCGCGGCGCCACGGGGCGATTTCGTCTTCGAAACCCGCATCCAGCTCCACAGCTTCGGCCCCCAGAGCAACTTCCACGCCGCCATGGTCGTGGGCTTCACTCCCGGCTACGTGCTGGCCTGGGGGCCGTTCCACGCGCCAGCGCTGAAGGCCGCGTCGCCCGAGCCTGAGCTGTGGTGCGAGCCTAGCGGCCTGGGGCGCTTTCTGACCGTCCCCAGCCCGGCGCGCGACCTCTACCTGCGCATCATCCGCCGCGGCGACGTCTACGAGCTGTGGTATCGCCGGCCAGCCGAAGGCCGCTGGTCGCGCGCGGGCGAATACCACGCCTTCGCCGACCCGACGTTCATCGGCTTCATGGCCAAGACCTTCGGCGACGGGCAGGCCGTGAGCTGGGACGTGGACTACGCCAGCCTCAGGCCGCTGGCCACCGCTGAGCGAACGCTCCGCGCGAAAGTAATACTGCGCTTCGGCGACCGGCGCTGGCCCGTGGACGAGCGGCGCTTCGGCCATTTCATCGAGCACATGCACCGCTGCATCTACGGCGGCCTGTGGGCCGAAATCCTGGACAACCGCAAGTTCACCGGCGCCGCCCGTGGCGGGGTTGTCGAGCGCTGGCACGCTGTCGGCAGCCAGGCGGCCCGGTTCTGGCCGGACACGCATCACTGGTTCGCGCCCGCCCAGAGCCAGGCGATGATGCTGCGCGTGCCGGCGGCGGCAGGCGTCGAGCAAGGCCCGCTGGACCTGCGCGGCGACGTCGGCCACACGGGATACATCATCGCCAAAAGCAAACCCGATGGCGTTCGCCTGCGGGTGGAGCTGGTCGCCGAAGACGGCGCGCGGGTGCTGCAGCGGCGCGAGTTGGGGCCGCTGCTGGGCGCCTGGCGGCGGCTAAAGTTCTCTTTCGCGCCCCTGGGCCGGCGGCAGAAGGTGCGGTTTCGCGTGACCTTCGACGGACCGGGCATCGTCTGGCTCGGCGCCGCTTCGCTCATGCCCGCCGACAACCTGGACGGCTGGCGGCGAGACGTGGTCGAGGCGGTCAGGGCGGTGCGCCCGCCGCTGGTCCGCTGGCCGGGCGGCAACTTCGCGTCGCAGTACGACTGGTGCGATGGCGTCGGCGACCGCGACCGCCGGCCGCCGCGCTGGAACAGGGCATGGGGCGGCTGGGAGTGGAATGACGTCGGGACCGACGAGTTCATCCGCCTGTGCGAGCTGCTGGGCGCCGAGCCGTACATTTGCCTCAACGCCGGCGAGGGCACGCCGCTGGAAGCCGCCGCCTGGCTGACGTACTGCAATGCCCCGCCGGATACCGAAGAGGGCCGCACCCGCGCCAGGATGGGCCACCGCCAGCCGTACGGGGTCAAGCTGTGGGGGCTGGGCAACGAAATGTACGGGGGCTGGCAGCACGGCCACCTGGACGCGGTCAAGTACGCACTGAAGGCCGTCGAGATGGCCACCTACCTGCGCGCGCTGGACAGCGACCTTCAGCTCGTGCTCGTGGGCGTTGAAGGGCGGGCCTTCGGCGACTGGAACGAAAAGGTCGTGCGCCTGGCCGGCCGCCATTGCGACTACCTGTCGGTGCATCACTACACTGGCGTGGCCGTGCACCGCGACCCGCTGGCCGAGTACGTCCGCGCGGTTAGTGCGCCGGCGTGGGTCGAGGGGATGCTGCGCGAGACGTGGGAAATCGCGCGGCGGGCCAACGGCGGCCTGGCGCTGCCCATCTGCTTCGACGAATGGAACATAGTCCGCCACGAGGGCGACGAGCCGGGCGCGCGCGGATTTTATTGCCTGCGCGAGGGCCTCTTCGCCGCCGAAATCTTCAACCTGCTCAACCGCCTCGGTCCGAAGGTGCCGATTGCGTGTGTGACGCAGACGGTCAACGTCCTCAGCCTCATTCGCGTTCGCGGGCCGGATGTGGTGCCCAGCCCGTCGTACTGGGTGCTGAAGCTGTTCCGCGACGGGGCCGGCGATGCGGGCGTGCCAGTGGAATTCCGCGGCCCGCGGCTTAACTTACTGTGTGGCCTGGTGCCGGCGCTGGATACTTCGGCCACCATCAGCCGCGACGGCCGGACGGCGTGGGTGTTCCTGGTCAACCGCCACGCCAGTCGGCCCGTGGTGGCAGAGCTGGCCGCAGTGGGCGCCAGCGTCCAGCGCGTCGAAGCCGTTCGCGCTGTGGCCGCCGATAGCTTCCTGGCCGCCAACGACTATGACCATCCCGACGCCATCGTCGCACGGGACCGCCCGGACCTGCTCGTTGGCGGCGGTCGTGCGCCGCGGGTGAAGGTCCCGCCCCACAGCCTGGTGGCCGTGCGCCTGAAGCTGGGGCGAGGGTGACGGCCGGCCTGACGCGGCGGCCGCGGCTCGCGCCAGCGCTGCGGCCCGAGCCGCCGGCCGATGAACGAGCGCTCAGCGCAGGAGCGTGAAGTGCTATGGCAGCCGCTGCAATCCTGCTGGCCCTGGCCTGCTGGCCCGCCGAAGTCCACTTCGACGAGCCGGGCTGGCAGGCTGCGTGGGTCTGGGGCAGCAAACACATGGACCGCGGGCCGGGGTATTTCCGCATGACCTTTCACGTGCGCGGGGAAGTCAAACAGGCCGTACTGCAGACCACCGGCGACGACACCTTCGACCTCTTCGTCAACGGCACCAAGATTGCCCACGGGGGCTTTTCCTACGGGCACACGTACAGTTTCGACGTGACCGACCGCCTGCGCCAGGGCAAGAACGTGGTCGCAGCGGTCTGCTACAACGGCGCCTATCCGGGCGGCTGGCTGGCCGAGCTGACCATCATCTACGCCGACCGGCGCTGCCAGGTCGTGGCCAGCGGCGAGAACGTGCGCTTCGCGGCCGAAGAGCACAAGGGCTGGACGGCGCCGGATTTCGACGACAGCGGCTGGGAGCGGGCGCGGGTGGTCGCCCGGCCGCCTAAGGGCGTGTGGGGGCCTCTCCCCCATCAGGACTATTCGATCGCCCGGCAGGTCGAAGTGGTGAGCGCACAGCTCCCGGCGCGGCTGGTGGGCGGGTCGGGCGCGATCCGGGCCAGGGTCAGGGGCCGGCCGAAAGCAA
>CAZRSM010000410.1:0-3505 GCA_964602755.1 uncultured Planctomycetales bacterium | reverse complement strand
ATGGACGCCGGCGTGCCCATCAAGGCCCCGGTGGCCGGCATCTCGATCGGCATGGTCGAGGAGGGCGACGAAGCGGTGCTGTTCCCCGACATTCTGGGCGAGGAAGACGCCTTCGGCGACATGGACTTCAAGGTGGCCGGGACGCGCGAAGGCATCACCGGCATCCAGCTCGATATCAAGGCCGAGGGCCTGCGTTTCGACCTGATGCGCCAGGCGCTCGAGCTGGCCAGGCAGGCCCGCTTTCACATCCTCGACATCATGGAATCGGTGATCGACAAGCCGCGGCCGGAAATCAGCAAGTACGCCCCGCGTCTGCTGTCGATCAAGATCAGCCCCGAGAAGATCGGCAAACTGATCGGCCCCGGCGGCCGCTCGGTACGGGCCATCCAGGCCGAGACCGGCGCCCAGATCGACATCGAGGACGACGGGACCGTGTTCATCTCGTGCACCGACGCCGCCATGGCCCAGAAGGCCTACGACATGGTGCAGAAGATGACCGAAGACATCCAGGTCGGCCGCATCTACGAGGGCCGCGTGGCCAGCATCAAGGACTTCGGGGCCTTCATCGAGATCCAGGAAGGTCAGGACGGCCTGTGCCACATCAGCGAGCTGGACGAGGGCTACGTGCGTTCGGTCAGCGACGTGGTCAAGGTCGGCGACGAGGTGCGCGTCAAGGTCATCGCCATCGACGAGCAGGGCCGCGTCAAGCTCTCGCGCAAGGCCGCCCTGGCCGAAGAGGCCGCCAAGAGCAGGGCCGGCGACGACGGCGAGAAGTAGACGCCCACCAGGCATTCACGCAGCGCGGGGCGGCCGGTCCAGCGGACCGGCCGCCCCGTCTGGTTTCTGGTCGCGGGTGCCCCCGGCCGGGAGCCGCGCGGCTCAGCGGCGGCGCAGCGCCACCGCGGCGGCGATGCTCAGCAACGCCGGCGTCGTCGGCTCGGGGATCACGAAGTTCAGCGTCTGCAGAACGGGTTGATTTGCCGGGGCCTACGGCAGTCGGCCGGGGCCGATCACGACCTGCGGATGGGTGCCCAGGACCGGGATGCGCGCGATGACGAAGTCGCCGTCGCCGGTGTCCACGGTGTCGAACCACTCGCATGCCAGCCCTCCCGGGCCGTCGTCGGGGATGATCGGCGGGTCGCCCTGGTAGCTGGTGTTGGGCCGGTTGCCCGGCGTGGTGTAGAAGGACGTGAACTCGGAGTCCGGGTAGGTGCCGAACCAGCTCGGGTCGGGCGGGTTGCCGTCGTTGAAGGCCGGCTGGAAGAAATCATACGGACTGCCGACGGTGGCCTGTCAGGTGTTTTCGCGGTACCAGGCGATCGAGCGCTCCAGCCCCTCGGCGAACAGCACCAGCGGCTCGTAGCCCAGCACGCGCCGGGCGGCCGAGATGTCGGCCAGGCTGTCGCGCACGTCGCCGGGACGGGGCTGGTCGTAGATCGGTTCGATGTGCTTGCCCAGGGCGCGGTTGATCAGGGCGATGATCCGGTTGAGGCTGGTGCGCTCGCCACAGGCGATGTTGACCACTTCGCCCGAGAGCCTGGGAGCGCTGAAGGCCAGGTAGTTGGCCTGCACCACGTTGTCGATATAGCAGAAATCGCGAGTCTGCTCGCCGTCGCCGAAGACCACCGGCCGCTGGTTGCGCACCATGCGGGAGACGAAGGCCGGTATCACCGCCGCGTAGGGGCTGTCGGGATCCTGCCGCGGGCCGAAGACGTTGAAATAACGCAGCGAGATGGTCTCGAGTCCATAGACGCGGGCGAAGCACGAACAGTAGTGTTCGCCGGCCAGTTTGCTTACCGCATACGGGCTCTGCGGGCAGGGCGTCATCGATTCGACCTTCGGCAGCGTGGGCGTGTCGCCATAGGCCGAGCTGCTGGCCGAGTATATGAAACGCCGGGCGCCGCCGTCGCGGGCCGCCAGCAGCATGTTCAGCGTGCCGGTGACGTTGACCTCGTTGGATTCGCGCGGCTGCTCGACGCTGCGCGGCACGCTGGCGCGGGCGGCCAGATGAAAGACCGCCTCGACCCCCTCGGCGGCCCGGTTGGCGGTTTCGGCGTCGCAGATCGATCCGCGGATCAGCTCGATGCGGTCGGCCACTTCGGCCAGGTTGCGCTCGTGGCCGGTGCTGAAATCGTCGAGTACGCGGACTTGCAGGCCTTCGGCCAGCAGGCGACGTACCAGGTGGCTGCCGATGAAGCCGGCCCCGCCGGTGACCAGGACTGTGCTCATCTGTTGCTCCCTGCGGCGATCGCTTTCGATCAGCCGTGATTGAAACCGCCCGGCCCTGCGCGGGCAAGGCGGCGCCGGCCGCCGCACTCGGCGTCAGGACAGCTCGAAGAACCGCTGTGCGTTGGCGGTGGTCACGGCCGCCAGGTGCTCGAAACTCTGCTGGCGCAGGTCGGCCAGCAGCCGCGCCGTATGGACCAGCAGGGCCGGTTCGCAGGGCCGCTGCTTGCGCACCGGCTCGGGCGACATGAACGGCGCGTCGGTCTCCAGCATGAACCGGTCGTCGGGCACCTGCCTGGCTGATCGGCGGATCAGCTCGGCGTTCTTGAAAGTCACCACGCCCGTGAACGAGACGTACCAGCCGCCGGCCAGGATGCGCTCGGTCAGCTCGGGGCCGGCCGAGTAGCAATGAAAAACCACTTTCTCGCGCAGTTCGGGATACTCGCCGAGAATCTCGCAGACCCGCTGCTCGGCCTCGCGGGCGTGGATGATCACCGGCCGGCCGCACTCGCAGGCCAGCTCGAGCTGGAAACGAAACAGCTCTTCCTGCTGGGCCGGCGTGGCGAAGTCGTAGTGGAAGTCGAGCCCGGTTTCGCCCACTGCCACCAGCCGCCCGGCCGTCGACCCGAGCAGCTCGCCCGGCTCGCGGTGCAGACGGGCCAGCGCGTCGCGCTGCGCGGGCGAAGTGTGGGCGGCTTCGTGCGGATGGATGCCGGCCGCCAGGTAGAGGCTGGGCCGCGGCGGCAGCAAAGCCGCGGCAGCGGCGGCCTCTTCGGCGGTTGTGGTGACCGTTATCAGGCGATCGACGCCCGCCTGCGCGGCGCGGGCGAGCACGTCGTCGAGTTGGCTCAGAAGCGCGTCGAAGGTCAGGTGGCAGTGCGTATCGACCAGCATGGCAGGGCTCTAGACGGCGTTCTGGACCTGTTCCTTGATGCGGTCGATGGCGCCCTTGATCTCGATGACCTGCTGGGCGACCTGGGCGTCGCCGGCCTTGGAGCCGATGGTGTTGGCTTCGCGCAGCATTTCTTGCGCGATGAACTCGAGCTTGCGCCCAGCCGGTTCACGGCTGACCAGGGCCTGTTCGAACTGCTGCAAGTGCGAGCCGAGTCGGCTCAGCTCTTCGCTGATGTCGCTGCGCTCGGCGTAGACCGAGACCTCCCTGAGCAGGTCGTCGTTGGCGAGCTGCACGTTGCTGCCGGCCAGCAGCTCCTCGACGCGGGCCTTGAGCCGATCGCGGTAGGTGACCAGCATCTGCGGCACGTGCTGGCGGATCGCTTCC
>CAZRSM010000409.1:0-2102 GCA_964602755.1 uncultured Planctomycetales bacterium | reverse complement strand
GCTTCATCCCGCAGACGCTGGCCGAAGACGGCGATCCGCTCGACGTGCTGGTGATGGTCAACGAACCGACCTTCAGCGGCTGCCTTATCGAGACGCACGTCGTGGCGCTGTTCCGCATGAGCGAAGCGGGCGTCAACGACTACAAGGTGCTCGGCGTGCCCAACACCGACCCGCTCTACGAGCACATCCGCGACCTCCAGGACGTGCCCAACCACTTCCTGCGCGAGGTGGAACACTTTTTCGCAACCTACAAGCAACTGGAAGGGGCCGAGATCGAAACCGCCGGCTGGGCGCCCGCGGCCGACGCCATCCGCGAAGTGAGCCTCTCGGTCGATCGCTACGTGCAGCAGCTGGGCCGCCGGGCCAAGGGCGACCTGGCCTGATCGCCGCCGACCAGTGAGCCGGCCTGTCTCCGACCGCCGTGACCGCCTGCCACCTGCCCAACCCGCTCGACACGATGTTCCTGGTCGCCGACCAGGCCGCCGGCGCCCTGGACCTGCCGCCGATCTGCATACATATCGCCCTGCACCTCGGCGGGCAGGTCGAGCCGGGTCGGCTGCGGGCGGCGCTCGACGCCCTGGCTGGTCGATATCCGCCCCTGCGGGGCCGCCTGACGCACAATCCGCTCGGGCGCCTGCGCTGGCGGATCTGCCGGCCCGGCGAGCCAGCCGGCCGCGTGCCGATGCGCGTGATCGAGGTCGCCGGGCCCCAGGCCGCCGAACAACGTCTGCAGGACATCTACGCCAACAGCGAGGTCGAGCCGGCAGAAGCAGGCCGTCCACTGGCGTTGTATGTGCTGCGTCAGCCGGCCGGCGACGTGCTGCTGGCGCGTATCCGCCACGGCCTGATGGACGCCCGCGGGGCCACGTTCCTGCTCGAAGACCTCGACGAGCTCTACGCGGCCGGCGCCGACACCGCCCCGCCCGCGAGCGACGAGACCGATCTCTTCGATCACCTGATCGCCGACGTGTCGCTGCGCGAGCGGCTGCGGACCGCCGCGCGGGCCTTGCGACGCCGGCCGGCGGCGCCGGTGCAGCAGCTCGGTGCGCAGCGGCTCGAGTCGGCGCGGGTCGGCCGGCTGCGCTACCTGCGGCAGACGCTGGACGAGCAGCAACTGCAGGCCGTCCAGGACGCAGCCCTGACGCGCTGCGGCTTCGGGCGGTTCGGCGATTATGTGCGTGCCTGCGGGCTGCTGGCGGCGCTTGGCGCGCTCGCGACGCCCGGGCCGGAGACGGTCTTGTCCACGTACAACCTGATCAACCATCGCAAGCGGCGCCGTCGCCACCCGGTCTGCCGCAACCTGACCAGCGCCGTGCCGCTGGGCGTGCCGGCCAGGCTGGCCGACGATGTTGTCGCGACCGCCGACGCGCTGCGCGACCAGACGCTGGCGGCGATGAACGAGCAGCACAGCCGCCGACAGTTCGCGGCGCTCGCGGTACTGATGGCGTTGCCGGCGCCGCTGCTGAGCGGCACGCTGCGGCGTGGCTGGACAGGGCAAAAGGGAGCGAGCGCGGGGCTGCTGGCGCCGCCGACGTTGCCGCTGGGGTTGATGGGGCCGTTCTCGCGGCCAATGCCGACCTTCTGCGGCCAGCCGCTGGAGAACTACTATGGCCTGGCCACGGCGCGTCCCCTGCCCGGCTTCACGGTGGATATCAACACCACCGGCCGCGCGATGAACATCTGCGTGGGCTACCACGACGGGCTTGTCTCAACCGGGACGATGCAACGCTGGCTGTCGGGCTTTGTCGCCGCCCTGACCGGCACCGGATCCGCCGACCAGCGAACCGCCAGGGACGCCGGTCTGTAGGGTGGGCACCGCCCACCACGAACACAGCGCGACAACGCCAGCCAGAAACCGCCAAGGACGCCAAGAGACCGCCAAGACGCCAAGAGAACCGCCAAGGACGCCAAGGGACCGCCAAGGACGCCAAGGGACCGCCAAGGGCACCAAGAAACGCCAAGACGTAGGGTCGGCAATTCCCACCACGACCACAACGAGGCGCCGCGCGCCGACCGTCCCCCCTTCCAGGGGGGACTTACAGGGGGGTCGAAGCCGACGAACACGAACCGCCGGCGGAGAGCCGCGCCGCGCGCGTGGCTCA
>CAZRSM010000408.1:0-2147 GCA_964602755.1 uncultured Planctomycetales bacterium | reverse complement strand
AGCCCGGCGCGGCGCAGCTCCAGCAGCAACTCGCGCGCCCCGGGGAGCAGGTCGGCAGGCGTCATGCGGCGGACGCGCTCGATGTAGTTCTCGTTCTTGAGCCGCAGCAGCTCGTCCTTCTGCTGCTGGCTGAACTCGCCGCTGCGCGGCCCCAAGATGCGCTCCAGGCTCTCCGGCCGGCTCAGGCCGCGCAGCTCCTCGTTGAGTGTGCGATCGAAAGGCAGGCCGACGCGGCGGGTGAGCCACAGCCAGCTCTGGTAGTGCAGCTCGGCCGTATCGGTGAGCACGCCGTCGAGGTCGAAGATGACCGCCCTGGTGTGCGTGCTCATGAGGTGGTTCCCGTGTTGGCGGGGGCCTCTGCGGCCGTCACGGCCCGCCGCCCGGGCAGCAGCAGGCTCAAGACGATGTTGGTGACCAGGGCCGTCACGAAGGCCAGCGGCAGGTTGTATACCTCGATGCCGGTGGCCTGGGCGTCATAGAACTGCGGCCAGAGGATGGCGACGGCGAAGCCGACCACCATGCCGGCCAGGCAGCCGGCGTAACTGGCCCGTTTCCACAGCAACAGCAGGACCACCTGCGGCCCGAACGAAGCTCCGAGCATCGCCCAGCCGTAGGTGAGCACATACTGGTAGACGTTGACCCGTTGCGATATCACCATCGCCACTGCCAGGATGCCCAGTACCAGCACGGTGGCGCGGTTGAGCAGGGGGTGTGCCCCGCGGCCGCTGCGGTCGATTACGCGGGCGTAGAGGTCGTTGGCCGCCGAGCTGGCCGCGACCACGAGCTGGCTGTCGGCGGTGGAGCAGATGGCCGCCAGCACGGCCGCCAGCACCATGCCGGAGAGCACGCCCGGCAGCAGGTGCATGGCCGAGACCACCAGGCTCATTTCCTTGTCGGTGGCGATGGCCTGGGCCCACGACTCGCCGGCTTCGAGCATGGCCCGCGCGAACAGGCCCACGGTCACCGCTCCCCAATAGACCGCCAGGCCCCAGATGAAACTCACCACTCCGGCCACGCGCGCCTCGCGCTTGTCCTTGAGCGCCATGAAACGCACCAGCACGTGCGGCTGGCCCGGATAGCCGAAGTTGATGCCCAGCGCGTTGGCTCCCAGCAGAAAGCCCAGCAGCGCCAGGCCGCCCAGTTCGGGCCAGAAATCGAGCAGATAGCCCGCGGTGTTGCCCTCGCCGGCCAGCGTGCCCAGATGCGCACGCACGAAGTCCAGTCCGCCGTGCGTGACCAGCAGATAGATCGGGAAGACCACCAGCGTGCCGACCATCAGCAGGGCCTGGAGGAAGTCGGTCCAGCACACCGCCCGGAAGCCGCCGCTGACGGTGTAGACCAGCACCACGGCGGCCCCGATCAGCACGCCGGTGCGATAGTTGATGCCGAAGGCGCCCTCGAAGGCCTTGCCCGCGGCGGCCATCTGGCCCGCCACGTAGGCCAGCATCGACACCAGGATGATGATCACCGCCAGCGTGCGCAGCAGCGGCTTGCGCTCGCGGAAGCTGAAAGCGAAGAAGTCGGGCAGCGTCAGGGCATCGAGCTGCCGGGCGCGGGCGCTCATGCGGCCGGCGATGACGTACCAGTTGAACAGGAATCCCAGCAGACAGCCCGGTATGATCCAGTAGGCCTTGACGCCCAGCGCGAAGCCTTCGCCCACCAGTCCCAACGTCACCCAGCCCGATTCACTCGAGGCCGATGCGGACAAGGCCGCCACCCACGAGCCCAGCGAGCGCCCGGCCAGGAAGAAGTCTTCGTCGCTGTCCCGCGAATAGCGGGCGGCGTACAGCCCGATCGCCACGATCGCCAGCGTGTAGAGCGAAAAAGCCGTGATTACCACGATGGTGTGCGTGTCGGCTGCCAGCAACATTGCGACGGTTCCTCACGCGAGCGCAAGCATTGTCGTATCAGCCCCTCACCCGACCCCTCCCCGGCGGGGGAGAGAAGTTGACGGTCTCAATTCGGCCTCTCCTCGGAGCGGGAGAGGAGTCTGCTCCAGCCTAATGTCGCCGTTTGGGAACCACCTTCTCGACCGGCACGGTCAGCTTCTGGAACCGCGGCTCGGGATCGTCGGTGGTGATCTCGATCGTGGCGCCCTCGGCCGGCAGTTGGTCATACGGCGGTATGCTCAGTTTGATCATGTGGCT
>CAZRSM010000407.1:0-13843 GCA_964602755.1 uncultured Planctomycetales bacterium | reverse complement strand
CCAGCAGTACGCAACCTTCCAAGAAATCGGCATCGAACCCACTCTGATCGCCGCCCTGGAACGGCTCAACATGGCGGCCCCCACCGAAGTCCAGCTCCGTATGATCCCGGAGGTCATGCACGGCCGCGACTGTCTGGCCTGCGTTACCACTGGCGCCGGCAAGACCAACGCTTATCTGCTGCCGATCTTCCAGACGCTGGGCAGCGGAGCGGGCCTGGGAGCCATCATCATCCAGCCCACCCGCGCCCTGGCGCTGCAGTTGCGCCGCAACATCCAGCGCTTCGCCCCTGACCGCGTGCTCAAGGTGGCCGTCGCGGCCGGCGACCGCGGTCCCCGCGGCCGACGCCACCCCGCCGACGACAATCCCGACGTGCTGGTCGGTACGCCGCGCGGCATAGCCGACGCCATAGGTGAGCAGAAGTTCGACTGCTCGCACGTGCGCATGCTGGTGCTCGACGAGGCCGACAGTATGGTCGAAGACGGGCACGCCGACCGGCTGCGCGAGATCAGGCAGGCCCTGCCCGAGAAGGTGCAGACGGTAATCCTGGCCGGCACGCTCAGCGACGACGTGCGTGCTCTGGCCGGCGACCTGTTGCACGATCCGGCCCGGATCGAGATCGACCCCGGCCTGCCGCGCGCCGCCGCCGTGCCGCACCGCTGGGTGGCGGTCAGGCCGTCGGACAAACCCGAGGCCGTGCTCGAATACTTCCGCCGCAACCATCCCAAGCTCCTGGTGGTGATTACCGGCACGGCCCAGCACGCCGACACGCTGCTGCGCTACCTCGAAGACGAGCGCATCGACTGCCGCGTGATCGGCGGCTCGCGCGGCCGCCAGCGCCGGCCCGCCCGCGGGCGGCGCTCCGGCGAGGGCGCCGACGGCGGCGTGGTGATCGCGCACGACCCGGCCCCGCGGCGGCTGAGCACGGTGCCTGCCACGCACCTGCTGCACTACGACCTGCCGCACGATGTCGACACATACCTGCTGCGGCTCGAACAGGTGGCCCGCCTGCGGCGCCGCGGCGAAGTAGTGCTGCTGGTCCAGCCCGACCAGCACGAGCTGCGCGACGCAATCGCCGCCCGGCTCGATATCACCATCGAGCGGCTCAACCTGCCGCTCCACGGGCGGCGGCGCGAGGGCCAGCGCGACGGCCGGCGCGGCCGGCGTGAGCGCCGCGGACGCGACCACGGTTCGGCCGAGGCCGGGGGCCGCCCGCCGCGTGACCGGTCCCGGGACACGGCCCGACGCGAGTCGGCTGCCACCGGCCCGCAGCCGTCGTCGACGCCGACAGCCACAACGCCGCCGTCCGCTCCGCTGCCCGTAGGCCGGCTCAACCAGTTGCTCTACCGGGACGAAGAGCTGGAAGCCCGCGGCGTCAAGCCGCCGCGCCGCACGCTGGGTGCGCGTTTCCGCACCACCCGCCGCCCGCGCCCGCTGCGCCGCCCGTAGGGCCGGCCCGGGCAACCGCGCCGCCGGCACCACAACCGTCCCCCTTCCAGGGGGGGCTACAGGGGGGGCGCAGCCCGCGAATGCGTGCCGCCAATGAATCGCCGCGCCGCTCGCGCCGGCGGACAATTCGCCATTCGGCATTCGCCATTCTTCATTCGCCGCAAGCAGGTGGGCACTGCCCACCCTACCAGCGGCCCGAGGCTAGTCGGAATTCGCGGTTCGCGGTTGCCCTGCATCCCCGTCTGCCGGATGGCGACGCGCCTTCTTGCCCAGCACGCGCAGGTCGCCCTGCCGGCGGGTGATGCCGGCCGCGTCGAGGGCCTCGGCGATCGGCACCACGTACTTGCGGGTCGAGTCGAGCATCGTGCGCAGCTCGGAGACGGTCAGGCCGCCGCGCTGCTCGATGGCCTCGACCACCAGTTTTTCCAGCGCCTGCCAGTGCTCGACATGCAGCAGCCAGTCGGCGTTGATGCGCACCAGCCGGCCGCGGGCCAGGGCCAGCTCGACGAGATCGCGGACCCGCCTGGGGTTGCGGGGAGCGAGGCTGGCGAGCTGTTCGAGGCTCGGCGGCTGATAAGCCGCCCGGCGGTACTGCTCGCAGATGGCCTCGTACAACTGCTGGTCCTCGGGCGACATGGCGGCCCGGTGCCCCGGCGGCAGCACGTAGCCGTCGGCCAGGGCCACCTTGCCGCGCGCGATCAGCCACTCGGCCAGCGCCGGTCGCAGGCGCTCGGGACAGGTGCGCGGCATCCAGCCCGGCCACTCGTGGCGCGGCACGCCGGGCAGCCGCGGATTGGCCGCCAGGTAGTCCCTGAGGCGCTGGCCGAGTCGTTGTGCGAGCGCTTCGAGGTGCTCGGGATGCACGTAAACCTCGCTGGAAGCCACCTGCAGGCGCACGATGCGCCCGCGACTGCCCAACAGACGGCACAGCTCGGCGGCCTGCCCGGCCGAAGACAACCCGGCCCGGCTGGCGAGCAGCGCATCGCTGGTGGGGTTCCACAATTGGGCCCGGATGACTTCTTCGAGCCGCCGGGCCGGGTCGCCGGTGCGCAGAGCCTCGAGCCCGGCCCGGTGGGCGGGACGTTTGGCGCTCCAGCGGTGCGCCGCCGGCCTGAGCACCGCTCCGCCGCCGAGGGTCCGGCTGCCGCTCTCGTCGCGCAGGATGAAGCGTTGGCCCCAGGTGGCCACGACCGGCTCGGCCAGCAGCAACTGTCCGGGCAGGTCGCGCACCTGCAGGGCGGCGGGCTGCTCGACCAGGCGCAGCTCGGCCAGTACCTCGTTGGTGGCGATGTGCAAGCGCAGGCGGATGTTGCGGCGGACCTGTTTGCCCGGCATGCGCAGGCTGGTGACCCACACGTCCATGATGCGGGTCGGTTCGAGATAGCCCGGCGTAGCCAGCTCGTGCCCGCGGCGCACCTCGTCGAGCGGCACGCCGGCCAGGTTCAAAGCCAGGCGCATGCGTCCGGCCGCCGCGGAGAGGCCTTCGTGATGGGTCTGCAGGTCGCGCACGCGCACGCGGCGGCCCGCCGGCCACAGCTCCAGCTCGTCGTCGGCCTGGACCGCCCCGTGCGCCACCGAACCGGTGACCACCGTGCCGCGGCCGGGCACGTTGAAAGCCCGGTCGATCGGCAGGCGGAACCATGAATACGGGCCGCCGCCGGTCGACTCGCGGGCGCGGGCCAGCTCGGCCAGCCTGGCCCGCAGCTCGTCGATGCCGCGTCCGGTCTGGGCCGAAGTGCGCAGCATGGCCAGCGGCTGGATTCCCAGCTCGGCCAGCAGCTCGCCGACTTCCTCCTCGACGGCCTCGGCCCATTCGTCGTCCACCAGGTCCATCTTGGTGAGCACCACCAGGCAGCGGTCGAAGCCCAGCAGGCGCAGCACCTCGGCATGTTCGCGGGTCTGCGGCATGACCGAATCGTCGGCCGCCACTACCAGCATGGCCACGTCGACCCCGCTGGCGCCGGCCACCATGTTGCGGATGAAGCGCTCGTGGCCCGGCACGTCGACGAACCACACGTCGCAATCTTCGATCCGCGCGTGGGCGAACCCCAGGTCGATGGTCATGCCGCGGGCCTTCTCCTCGGGCAGGCGGTCGGGGTCGGTGCCGGTCAGGGCCAGCACCAGCCGACTCTTGCCGTGGTCGATGTGCCCGGCGGTCCCTACAACCAGTCGCGGCGTCGTTTGCATGATGGGGGAATTGTACGTGTCCGGCCGGCATGCTCCAAAGCCGCTTTCGCGGCGCTTCGCGGGCCGGTACGATTGCGCGGCGCGGGCCGTCGGGTGGGGCCGGCGGCCGCTGCGTCCGCCCACGGAGGTCTCTGGCCATGTATGCACGCCTTTCTGCGCTGTTCGCCGTCTGGCTCTGCATGATCGCCGACCTGCCGGCCGCGCCGCCGACGGCCGAGCAACTGGCCGCCATCGAGCAGGCCCTGCCCGCCGGGCCGCTGGTCGAGCCGGCCCGCCCGCGGCGTCTGCTGGTCTTCACGTTGTGCAAGGGCTTTCGGCACAGCTCGATCGAGTGCGGCGCCAAGGCCCTCGAGCTGATGGGCCGCAAGACGGGCGCCTACCAGGCGGTGATCAGTGACGACCCGGCGGTCTTCGCGGCCGACTCGCTGGCCGGTTTCGACGCGGTGTGCTTCCTGAACACCACCGGCACGCTGTTTACCAGCCAGCAGTACAAGCAGAACCTCATGGGTTTCGTGCGCGCCGGCGGCGGAGTCGTCGGCATCCATGCCGCCACCGACTGCTTCTACGACTGGCCGGCCTTCGGCCGCATGATGGGCGGCTGGTTCGACGGCCACCCCTGGACTGCCAACACCACCGTCACCATCAGGCTCGACCACCGCGACCACCCGCTGACCGCCCACATGCCGGCGGCGGGGTTCGAGATCACCGACGAGATCTACCAGTTCAAGGCCCCCTACTCGCGGCGCGACCTGCTGGTGCTGCTGAGCCTGGACAACAACCGCACCGACATGCAGCGCCCCGGTATCCACCGCAGCGACGGCGATTTCGCCGTCTCGTGGGTCCGCCGCTGGGGCAAGGGGCGCGTGTTCTACTGTTCGCTGGGCCACCGCGAGGACATCTACTTCAACCCGCTGGTGCTGCGGCACTACCTGGCGGGCATCCAGTATGCCCTGGGGGATCTGGACGTACCGGACACGCCGCCGGCCCGGGCTACCGACAACTGGCAGCCGTTGTTCAACGGCCGCGATCTGGCCGGCTGGCGCGGTCTGGCGGCCGAGCCGCCCAGGCTGGCCGAGATGACGCCCGAGCAGCGCGCCGCCGCCCAGGCCAGAGCCGACGAGCAGATGCGCCGACACTGGAGCGTGCGCGACGGCGTGCTGGTTTTCGACGGCCAGGGGCAAAGCCTGTGCAGCGTCGAGGACTACGACAACTTCGAGCTGACCGTCGACTGGCAGATCGGCCCCGGCGGCGACAGCGGCATCTACCTGCGCGGCACGCCGCAGGTGCAGATCTGGGACGCCGACAAGCACCCGGAAGGCTCGGGCGGCCTGTACAACAACCAGCGTCATCCGCGCCTGCCGATCGTGCGGGCCGACAACCCGACGGGCCAGTGGAACAACTTCCGCATCCGCATGGCCGGCGAGCTGGTCAGCGTCTGGCTCAACGACCTGCTGGTGGTCGACGACGTGCCGCTGGAGAACTACTGGCAACGCGCCGCGCCGCTGCCGGCCACCGGCCCGATCGAGCTGCAATCCCACCACACGCCGCTGCGGTTCCGCGACATTCGTCTGCGGCGACTGTCGGCCCACGAGGTGGCGCGCATCGCCAGCGCTCCGCGCTGGCGCCGCCTGCTGAGCGGCACCGACCTGACCGGCTGGCTGTGCAAGCCCGGCTCGTGGGAGGTGCTCGACGGGGTGCTGACCTGTCGCGGCGGCGGCGGCGGCTACGTCTGGAGTGCCGAGCAGTTCGACGACTTCGTGCTCGATCTGGAGTTCCGTATCCCGCCCAAGGGCAACAGCGGCGTCTTCTTCCGCACGGCCGACCCGCGCGACCCGGTGCAGACCGGCATCGAGCTGCAGATCCTCGACAGTTTCGGCCAGCCGCCGGGCCGCCACCAGTGCGGCGCCATCTACGACTGTCTGGCCCCGCGGGTGCAGGCCGTGCGGCCGGCGGGCGAGTGGAACCACCTGGTGCTGCGTTGCGAAGGCCCGCAGGTCCGCGCCTGGCTCAACGGCGTCGACATCATCGACATGAACCTCGACGACTGGAAGACGCCCCGCCGCAATCCCGACGGCTCGCCCAACAAGTTCCGCACCGCCTACACGGACATGCCGCGCCGCGGGCATATCGGTTTCCAGGACCACGGGGCCCCGGTGTCGTTCCGCAACATCTTCATCAAGCCGCTGAAGGCACGCGCAAGCGAGCAGAGCCATGAGTGACGTATCCGCCCGACTGGCCGGCCATGAGGTCGGCCCGGGCCGGCCGCTGCTGCTGATCGCCGGCCCCTGCGTGATCGAGTCGCGCGACCATTGCCTGCGCATGGCCGAGCAGATCGCCGCTGTCGCGGCCCGGCTCGAGCTGCCGCTGGTCTTCAAGGCCAGCTACGACAAGGCCAACCGCTCGTCGCTCGACTCGTTCCGCGGTCCCGGGTTGCAGGAGGGGCTGGCGATCCTGGCCGACGTGCGCGACAGGCTGGGCCTGCCGGTGCTCTCGGACGTGCACGAACCGGCCCAGGCCGCCGCCGCCGGCGAAGTGCTCGACTGTCTCCAGGTGCCGGCTTTCCTGTGCCGCCAGACCGATCTGCTGCTGGCCTGTGGCCGCAGCGGCCGGTGCGTCAACATCAAGAAGGGCCAGTTCGTCGCTCCCGAGAAGATGGCCCTGGCCGCCGAGAAGGTCCGCAGCACCGGCAATCCCAACGTGTTGCTGACCGAACGGGGGACGTTCTTCGGCTACGAGCGCCTGGTGAACGACTTTGCCGCCCTGGCAACCATGCGAACCTGTGCACCGGTGATTTTCGACGCCACGCACTCGGTCCAGCACCCCGGCGGCAGCAGCGTCACCGGCGGCTGCCGCGAGCACATCCCCCTGCTGGCCCGCGCCGCGGTGGCCGCCGGCGTGGACGGCCTGTTCCTCGAAGTCCACGACGACCCGCCGCGGGCCAGGAGCGACGCTGCCACCGTCTGGCCGCTCGAGCAGCTCGAAAACCTGCTGGCCACCTGCCTGCGCATTCGCGCCGCGGCCGGCCAGTGAACACCGGCCGGTACCTGAGAGCGAATCGTCGTGCCCCACGTGCAGCGCGGCTGCGCCGGCGGCGCGCCATTGCGGGTGCAAAACCCGCTGCCCCGTGCGATAATCACGCCCGGCGGTCCGCGCGGGAGGCCGCCGCGGCGCGACGCGAGGTGGAACCATGCTCTATGCCGCTCTGACGTTCTGGCTGCTGGTGATCGTCTTCGCCGCCTGGGGCGTGCACGGTCTGTGGAGTCGGCTGATAAAACCGCGGGTGGTGAACTCGATCCTGCTGCCGGGGACGCTGGTGGCCCAGTTGGGACACGTGCTCGGTCTGCTGGTCACCGGCAACCCGGTCCGCAACACGCAGCTCATGGGCGACGACGAGAAGGGCGAACCGACCAGCGAGGGTCCGGAAAAACACAACATCCCGGTGCTGGGGGCGGTCCTGGTCGGTTTGTTGCCCCTGGTGGCCTGCGCCGCGTGCCTGTGGGCCGCCGCCCGCTACCTGGGCCAGGGCATCCTCGGCAAACAGGCCACCGAGGGCGGTGCGTGGAGCGTGCCGCAGGAGCTGCCCACCACGCTCGACGGGGCCTGGAACCTGCTGCACCAGGCGCTCGACGTCAGCCAGGCGGTGCTCGACGGCATCCTGCACAGCAACCTGACCGACTGGCGCAACGCCCTGTTCGTCTACCTGGCGGTGTGCCTGACGGTCCGCATGACGCCGATCGAGGGCAACCGGCGCGGCGCCGTGGGGGCGATCGTGCTGTTCGGCGTTCTGACCGCGATCGTGGGGCAGCTCTGGCCGGCCGGCGCCGATGCCATCGCCTCGAGCTGGCCGATTCTGAGCTTCGCGGTGGGCATGCTGCTGTTCCTGCTGCTGGTCTCGCTGCTGATCAGCGGCATCGTGGGCCTGGTCCGCATCGTCGCCCGTCAGGAGTAGCGACCGCCGGCTCCGCGCCGCCAGCGGGGCGCCGCGGTATTATCAGTCCCACTGACGATCGACGACAAAAGCGGCCGAGACGCCCGGCGGGTCGATAGAATTGTCAGAAAACCGCTGGGCGCCGCCAGAACCGCATCGAGGACAGAACCTTGCGTTCCAGAACCATCGCCGTCGCAGCCGCCGTCGCCGTCGTGGCGGCCTGCAACCTGGGCGGTTGCGGGTCGGAGTTCGTGTGGGAGTCGCCCGACGCACCGCTGGCCTACGAACAGACCGTCGTGGCCGGCACCACCGACGTCCGCATACAGCCCGGCGGACTGACCACCTTCACGCTGACCACCGAGACGCCCGGCGACATCGAAGTCGTCGTGCTGCCCAAGAGCCCGGCGCTGCTGGGGCTGGCCTTCGCCCTGGCGCCCGACGGCACCGAGTTCACGGCCTACCCCGGCGCGCAGCGTGAGTCGGACGATGGCCGCTTCGTGGTGCAGCGGCGGCCGCTGGGCGATGGCGGGACCGGCCTGCGCTTCGCGGCCACGTCTCAGGCCACCGGGCAGTGGCAATTCGCGATCCTGGTCCAGCCGCCGGTGCAGCCCGACCTGCTGCGCCAGGCGCTGGGGCACCGCACGTTCGCCGAGGCGATGATCCTGTGGTGGTACTACCTGGCCGACGAGCCGGCGCTCGACGAATGGGGCGCCGATCTGCTTTACAGCAACTTCCCCGAGCTGGTCGAAATCGACGCCCCCGTCGACCTGGTTGTGCAGGTGCGCACCGCCGACCCCGGCGAAATCGTCACCCCGCCCGCCGACCAGGGCGACGACTCGACCGCCGGCGACAGCACCGGCGACGGCGGCAACGACACCACCGGCGGCGATACCGGCGGCGATACCAGCGGTGACACGAGCGGCGATACCGGCAACGACACGGGCGGTGACACTGGTAGCGACACCAGCGGCGACACTGGCGGCGATACCGGCGGGGACACCGGTGGCAATACGGGCGGCGACACCGGCGACCCGAATTCCGGTGACCAGACCGCCGACAGCGGACCGCCGACCGCCATGACCATCAGCGCAGTGGTCAAGACCGGCGACGCGGTTCCTGGACAGTCCGGCGCCACTTTCACCCACTTCGGCAACCCGGTGATCGACGACGCGGGGCGCGTGGCATTCTACGCCGCGTACCAGGGCGGCAACGGCAGCGCCGGCCTGTACGTCTGGGAAGACGGCACGCTGCGGCGCGTGCTCGACAACGATCCCACCCGCACCGGCGCCGTTCCCGGCATGGGGGCCAACGACAAGTTCTCGGGCTTTACCATCCGCTGGGACTCCGGCTCGCCGCACCTGGCCTGGGGCTCGGGCGGACGGCTGCTGCTGGCCACCAACATCAACGGGTCGCCGCAGATGAATGCCGTCTTCCGCTGGCGGGCCACCGACGGCGACCTGCTGCTGGTCTCCAACGCCGACCTGGTGCGCACCGCGGTGCCCGATTCGACCGCCGACTTCATCCCCGATTTCTACCACCTGGGACTGACCGACGGCGGCCTGGCGATCTTTGCCAACCGTTACAGCTATTTCCGCCAGAACGGCTCGTTCGCGCTCTTCCAGCGCGGGCTGTTCACCACCGACGCCGTCACGACCGAGCAGCTCGCGCCGCACGGCACGACCGGCCTGGTACCGGGACAGCCCACCTTCGCCTCGTTCCAGGACAAGCCGGTGCTGATCTACACGCACAACGCCGCCGGCGACATCGTGTTCCAGGCCCAGTACTCGTCGATCGAAGGTGACCGCGGAGTCTACATCGTGCGCTCGGGCAACCTGGAGCGCGTGGTGGACAACGCGCCGGGCCGCTCGTTCGCCGGGCTGCCGACCGGCGCACAGGTCGGCACGGTGGGCCAGGACTACGCCGCTCTGGCCGTCAGCGACGCCGGCCACGTGGCGATCGAGACCACCCTCACGGTCGACGGCCTGACGCACCAGACCATCCTGCTCTGGGACGGCTCGACGCTGGCCGAGTTCCGCACGCTCAACGATGCCGAGGCCACCGACCTGCTCTCCGGCGTCAGCCACGCCGGCAAGGCCCTCTATCTGGCCGACGGCCAGCCGTTGATCGGCGATGCCCAGTCGGCCGTGAACATCGGCACGCACCTGCCGGCCGAGCTGGCCTCGGTCAGCATCGAGTGGCTCGACTTCGGCGGCGCGATCAACAACCACGACCGGGCGCTGCTGCGCTACCGGCGGACCGACGACCCCAACGCTCCCGGCGGCGTGCTCTACTGGACCGGCCAGCAGTTGCTGCTGCTGCTCGACGCGAACAATCCGGTGGGTATCGACGGCGTCGACGCCATCTTCCCCACCAGCAAGCTCGGGCCGACCGAGGTGGACCGCGGGGGCACGGTCGTGTTCCGCCCGGAAACCAACCGCCCCGGACTCAGCGGCGCCATCAATGACGCCGACCAGTGCGTGCTGCGTATCGGCTACCTGGGCCCCGACGGCCAGGCCAATACCTCCGACGACCAGCAGGCCATCCTGCTGTGCCAGCCGCAACCCTGACAACAGACCCGGCCCGTCCGGGTGAGATCGCCTGCCTGCCAGCTTATTGACCTGCGCGGGGGCTTTGCCGCCGATCGGCCGGCAAGTATCCTCTGCGGTGGTCCTGCATTTCAACAACCAGCGGCGTGCATCCCCCGTGATCCGAAGGAGGTCGAGCATGCACCGGTTCATGATTCTGCTGGCAGGCGCGGCGCTGGTCGGCGGCTGCGTGGCACCGCGCGTCGACACCCGCACCCTCCTGGATGAGATGACCAACCTCGAACAACTGGCGTGCTACCCGCAGCCGGAGTTCAAGTGTCGCCAGTTCTCGAGCTATGACCCGGCCTCGCGCCGCCCGGACGACCCCGCCACCTGGTTCGCCAACGCCGACGCCGACCACTACCTGCGCGTCGAGCAGCGCGACGGGCGCAACGAGTATGTCATGCTGGACGCCGACGGGCCGGGGGCCATCGTGCGTATCTGGTCGGCCAACCCCAAGGGCACCCTGCGCATCTACATCGACGAGCAGCCCGAGCCGGTGATCGAAGCCCCGATGGCCGACCTGCTGTCCGGCAAGGCCGCCGGCATACCCGCCCCGATCGCCCACGAGGTCAGCCGCGGGTGGAACTGCTACCTGCCGATTCCGTATGCCCGGCATTGCAAGGTAACCAGTGACCGGCGCGGCTTCTATTACCACGTCGACTACCGCACCTATCCGCCGGGTACGCTGGTGCGCAGCTTCCGCCCCGGCGACCTGGAGCGCTACGGCCGGCAGATCGAGCGCGTGGCGGCCCGGTTGGCCGATCCGCAGCAGGCCCACCACCCGGCGGCCCGCTGGCTGGCGCAGGCCCTGGCCGACTCGCAGACCGACATGTGGACCGTGCTGCCCTCGGGCGCCGGCTACGACTGGCAGACGCCTCAGGCCGGCCCGGGTGCCATCGTGGCCCTGCACGCCGCGGTGGATGCCGCCGACCTGGAAAGCGCCCTGCGGCAGCTCGTTCTGTACATGAGCTTCGACGGCGAGCAGACGGTGGCCTGTCCGCTGGGCGACTTTTTCGGTGCCGCCCCGGGGATCAATTCCTACCGGTCGCTGCCGATGACGGTGGAGGCGGACGGCGACATGTGGTCGTTCTGGGTGATGCCGTTCGGCCGGCGGGCCGCGATGAGCATCGAGAACCGGGGCGACCAACTGGTCTCCCTGCAGTTCCACGCGGCGGTGGTGCCGTGGAACTGGGACGAGCGCAGCCTGCACTTCTGCGCCAAGTGGCGGGCCGAGTTCGACGTGCCCACCCGGCCGATGCGCGACTGGAACTACCTGACCGCCCGCGGCCGCGGCGTGCTGGTGGGCGCGGCCTTCCACATCGCCAACCCGGTGGGCAACTGGTGGGGCGAGGGCGACGAGAAGATCTACGTCGACGGCGAGAGCTTCCCCAGCTTCTTCGGAACCGGCACCGAGGACTACTACGGCTACGCCTGGTGCTGCAACGTGCCCTTCGAGCACGCCTATCACAACCAGCCGCGCTGCGACGGGCCGCACAACTACGGCCACACGGCCGTCAACCGCTGGCACGTGCTCGACAAGATACCCTTCGAACGCGAGCTGCGCTTCGACATGGAGCTGTGGCACTGGAACGACGATACCACGGTCGACATGTCGGTGGTCAGCTACTGGTACGCCCGGCCGGGCGCCAGCGACGAGTTTCCGCCCATTGCGCCGCAGCAGTTGCGCGTCACCCGCATTCCGCCCTACCAGGCCCCGCGCGTCGCCGGGGCCCTCGAAGGCGAAGAGCTTGAAGTCGTCAGCCACACCGGCGGCGAACTGCACCACCAGCCCTGGTACGGCCTGAGCAACGAGAAGCACCTGTGGTGGATCAACGCCAAGCCCCATGACCGCCTGGTACTGGTCTTCGCAGCCCCGGCCCAGGGCCGCTACCGGGTACTGGCACGCTTCCTGACCGCCGGCGACTACGGCATCCACCAGTTGTACGTCAACGGCCAGCCGGCCGGCGAGCCGATCGACCTCTACCACGACGGCGTCAAACCGTCCGAAGAATACGATCTGGGCACTTTCGAGCTGACCGCCGCCGGCAACGAGCTGGCTGTCGAGATCGCCGGCGCCAACGAGAAGGCCATCGAGAAGTACATGTTCGGGCTGGACTATCTGCGCCTCGAAGCGGTCGCGCCAGAGCCGGCCGAGTCGCAACCGGCACAATCGCAACCGGCCGAGTCACAACCGGCACAATCGCAACCGGCCGAGTCGCGGCCGGCCGGGCAAGCGTAGGCTGGGCACCGCCCACCACGATCACTGCTGCGAAGCGCCGCCGCCAACCGTCCCCCCTTCCAGGGGGGACTTACAGGGGGGTCAGAGCCTGCGAGCACGCGCCGCCAGCGGATAGCCGGATGGTGGGTAGTGCCCCATAAGCGTTAACTTATATGCTTGCTTCGGCCGGCGTTGGGGGGTATGCTGGCGGGCATGGATGCCCGGGATGGCTGGATAGACTCGGATGAGTGGGGGTTGTTGACGCGGTATTTCCCGGCGGGATGGGAGGCGGCGGCGCGCTCGTTGGGGGCGTTGCGGCGTTCGCGGAAGATTCGTGATCCGGCCACGCTGCTGCGTTGCCTGCTGGTGCACCTGGTCGACGGCTGTTCGCTGGCCGAGACGGCGGTGCGGGTTCGTGCGGCCGGGTGGGCGGATGTATCGGCGGTCGCGTTGTTCAAGCGGTTGCGGGCGTCGGAGGATTGGCTGCGTTGGCTGGCGGAGCAGTTGTGGCGTCAGGCGCGTCCGTCACCGGCGGTTCGGGGGCGGCGCGTGCGGGCGGTGGATGCCACCACGGTCGACGAGCCGGGGCGTACCGGCAGCGTGTGGCGTCTGCACTACGCGGTGAACCTGGCGAACCTGCAGTGTGACTACTTTCAACTCACGAGCGTGGCGGCGGGCGAGCGTTTTGGGCGGGTTCCGATCGAGCCAGGAGATTTGCTGCTGGGTGACCGGGCGTATGGTACGCCGCCGGGGGTGGAGTATGTCTGCGCGGCGGGGGCGGACGTGCTGGTGCGGATCAATCTGCGGATGCTGCCGCTGTACACGGAGACGGGTCGGCGGCTGAACATCCTGGCGCGTCTGCGTACGTTGCGTGTGGGCCAGGTGCGTGCCTGGCGGGCGTGGGTGCATACGGCCTGTGGCCGCGTTGGTGGGCGGCTGGTGGCCGTCAGGCGCAGCCTGGCCTCTGCCCGGCGCGCGCGTGAGCAACTGCGGCGACGCGCCAGTCGCCAGCAGCGGGAGGTGTCGTCCGCGTCGTGGGAGGCGGCACGTTACGTGTTTGTCTGGACCTCGCTTTGTGCCGAGGCGTACTCGCCGGAAGCGGTGATGGAGCTGTATCGGCTGCGTTGGCAGATCGAGTTGACGTTCAAGCGTCTCAAGTCGCTTCTGGGGCTGGGGCAACTGCCCAGGCGCAGCGACGCCAGCGCCCGGGCGTGGCTGCACGGCAAGCTGTTCGCGGCCTTGCTGGTCGAGCGTTTGATCGAGCAGGCCAGCCTTTTTTCCCCCTGGGGATACGCCCTGGAACCCGCGTCGCAGCCGCTGGCGTGAAACCCTCTTCATGGCCCGCGAACTGGCCGCCGCCATCAGCCCGCGGCTGGGTCTGGCACGTGTTCTGCGGGAGTGGCCCACGATCGCGCAGCAACTGTGCGACACTCCCCGACGCCGGAAACGGGCCTCATTATGTTAACGCTTATGGG
>CAZRSM010000406.1:0-5380 GCA_964602755.1 uncultured Planctomycetales bacterium | reverse complement strand
CCTTTCTCGCCCGGGCAGCGGTGATGGATATCCGCAGCTTCTCCAGCAGGTCGCCCAGGTCGTCAGGCCGCCGCCGCGTGGCCGCCAGGGCCGCCTGCTCGACCATCTCGCGGGCCTTGATCTGTTCGATCCGCTGCCGGGTGCGCCGCTCGACCTGTTGCTGCTCCTGCCAGGTCGGGCTGTGAAACTGCCAGGCGACCAGGCCAGCCAGCTCGGCTCCGTTGGCGAACAGCCACGCTTTGAGCCCGTTGCGAAGGTGCTCCTCGAGCGCCGGGCTCGGATCGGCTTCGATCAACTCGCGCGCGCTGCGCCGCCGCACGAAATCGCGCAGCGCCGCCGCCGCTCCTTGAGCCTTGACCAGCTCGACCAGCCGCCCGGTCGTGAGCGCCTCGCCGCCCGACTCGCGGGCCAGCGCCGCCAGGTCGTCGGCCCGCGGCGGCCAGCGCAGTTGCAGCCGGCACACCGCCTGCACCACGTGCCGATCGGCGGTGGGCAACTCGTCGATAGCCAGCTTGATCGTGACCGGCTCGCTGCGCACCAGCAGCAACCAGTCGTCCTGGCCGCAATCCGCCTCCTGGCCGGCGGGCACCAGCCTGCGCCGCCCGTCGGGAGCGATCACCACCGCCTGCCAGCCGGCCGGCACCGGCCGTCCGCCCAGCAACCCCCGCGGCCAACGCGACCCCGGCAGCCGCCAGGCCACCAGCGTCGCGTCGTCCAGTCGCTTCATGACCTCGTCGCTCACGCGCCCGACCTCCTTTCGGTGCGCCCCGACCCGCCGGTTGTTGCCGCCTATGGCGCTTGCAGGCGTCCCTCGGCAACCAGTCGGCGGTTGTAACGCTCGATCATGCCCGGAATCAGGAACAGGTCGATCAGCAGCCCGATGCCCAGCAGCCCCCAGGTAAAGAACCAGATGATTCCCGTGATCGGCTTGCCGGCGTAGAAGCGGTGAATCCCCGCCACTCCGACGATGCACAAGGCCCACAGACCGTACGCCACGCCTACTGATCTCATGTCGGCACCTCCACTCGTCGCGGCCGGGTCACTGCCCAACAGGCCTCCGCACGTGGCGCAGAAGCGCGCCGTCGGCCCGTTGCTGTGTCCGCAATGCCGGCAGACCGTCGCTCTCATCACCACACCTTCGCGGCCGTCACCCCACGTTGGCCGCCCACTGTTCGTATTTGGCCACGTCTCTTGGACTGACCGACGGCGGCATTCCTTCCAGCACACTGCGGATGTCCGCCATGTTTATGTTACGTGGCTGACTGCCGCTTACCGATTCCAAAAATGGACGACTTGCTGAACGGGCCGCCAGAGCCTTGATGTCGGCCCCGCTGTAGCCGGCCGTCAGCTCCACCAGCTCGTTGAAGTCCACGTCGTGGTCCAGCGGTCGATTGCCGAAATAGATCTCCAGCAGCTTGAACCGCGCCGCCGCGTCGGGCAGCGGCACGTAAACCTTCACGTCCAGCCGCCCCGGCCGCATCATGGCCGGGTCCAGGGCCCACGGCTCGTTGGTAGCACCCATGAACAGCAACGCCCGACCGGCCTTGCGGTCGAAACCCTCCAGCTCCTGCAGTATCTGCGGCACCACGCGCTGCATCACCGTCGACTGCTGGCCCCGGCGCTTGGGCACCAGCGCCTCTACCTCGTCCATGAAAATGACCGCCTTGTCCTCCGTCTTGGCGGCCTCGAACAGCTTGCGCACGTTCTGCTCGGCTTCGCCCACCCACTTGCTCATGATCTGGGCCGGCGAAATCACGAACATCGTCGCGTCCAGCTCGCTGGCCACCGCCTTGGCGATCATGGTCTTGCCCGTGCCCGGCGGCCCGAACAGCAGCATCCCGCCGCCTACGTCTATGCCGTAGCGCCGCGCCAGCTCGGGGTGCCGGAACGGGTAGATCATCTTGAGCTGGATTTCCTGCTTGACGTCCTCCAGCCCGGCGATGTCGTCGAAGCGCACGTCGGGCTTGTCCTTGACGATCCAGTCCTCGGCCTGCGGGCCGGAATCCTCTTCGTCACGCGCCCGGTCACGTACCCGTCCGCCGCCGCGGTCAGCCTTGCGCTGACAATCCTTGGCCAGCTCGATCAGCTCCCTGGCGTAGGCCTCCTGCTCGGCCCGCTGGTCCGGGTCGGCGGTCTCCTCGGCCAGCTCGATCATGCACTCGGCCGCCTGGATCAGATAGGGTCGCGCGGCTACATAATCGCCGGCCTTCAACGCCGCCAATCCCTTGTCCTTGAGCCGCGAAAACGTGGCGAAAGTTGCCATGACGGTTGACGACTCCATTGCGCGCAGCGGCCGCCCAACGAGAGGGCGCAGCCCGGTGTGTATTCGCTCTCCCGCGCGGATTCTACCCCAACAGCCCCGAAAACCGGACCGGAATTGCTCCCCCAGGCCCGCCGCAGCGCAAGGTGGCATGGGCAAGCACCAGCCTGCCCGTGTTCCCGGCCTGCGAGACCTTCCCGACAGACAACGAGCACGACCACGCAAGACCTGGCCACGGCACTCACAGTCAGCCCCGTTCCCGGAGCGTAAGTGCCCTCGATGCCACGAAGAGGAAGAACTTATGCCGCAGTCATCCAATCTTCAACTGCGGCGTCGGAGATGTGCCGGCGGCCCAGGCGCTCATCTTCCGCAGCGTGGCCGCAAAGTCGCTCGCGGTGCGTTCCACCAGGAACAGCTCAAACAGGCCGTCGAGCAGATCGGCCGCGTCGGCGATGCTCTCGAAACGCTGTTCGAGCCGCGCCCGGCCGTCCGCGCGCTCCTCCGGCTCAGGCAGCACCAGCCCCGAGACCGCCATCCGCTCGGCGTCCAGCGTGAAGCGGAACTCCCCCAGCGCCCCGCCCACGATCAGGCCGGCCCGGGTGGGCAGTTTGCCGGTGCTCAGGGCCGCGCGGGCCTCGGGCAGCGCGCCCGGCCCGTCGGCGGTGATGACGTCGGTCCCGCTGAGGCCGAAAGCGCACTTGAGCCGCAGCGTGCGGTCGATCATGACCGCGATCTCGTCGCCGCCGCTGAGCCTGATGCGCCCCTCGCCGCAGTCGCAGCGGTACCACAACCAGGTCAGAAACTCGCGCCCCAGGAACCCCAGCGTCAGACCCGCGAAATCCGCCCCCGCCTCGTCCGCCGGCGGCTTGACCAGGTGAAACGGCGCCAGGTTGTCCAACGCCCGGCTGTTGCGCGCCGCGATCATCAGCCGCGCCGCGAGCTGGCCGGCGTCGACCGGTTCGAGACTGCCACCGAACGTGTCGCGGAACAGCTGCATGACCCGCTCACCCATCCCGGCCGCCGTCGTGCCCAGGTACAGCACGCCGGCTTCCAGGTCGATCAGCACCGGGCAGGACGACATCCGCCGGAAGGCCCCTTCGCGGGCCTCCTGCTCGGCCTTCAACACCGCCGCCTCGCGCGCCTGGCGCCGCTCGCTGCGGCTCAGGAAGGGCCGCCCGCTGGCCTGCATGGCGGCCTGCTCTTCCATGCGCACATAGCTGCGCAGCACATTGGCCGGCGGCGCCAGCTTGTCCAGCCGCACCGCCAGGTGCGCAAAGCGCCCGAACGCGATCTGTTCCGGGTCGATCCTCGTATCGAACAGGTGCCGCGGGCCCAGCCAGCCGATCTGCGTGTGGTCGCTCTGCACCGGCTGCTGCCCGAAAGCCCGCGCCGCCAGCGGTTCGACCAGCTCGGCGGTCACGTCGCTCGGCAGATTCCCCTGAATATAGAAACGCTGGAACGAAACCGACCCCGAAGCGAATGACACTTGCTGTTCTCCCCAAACTGCATCTGGCCACCAGGCCCCCGCTTGTCCTGCGACGTTACGCAACCGCCGACTGGCCGTCAAAACCGCCCTTGCCGCCCGGCCCTGTCATCGGCCTGTCAATTGATGGCTTGCTCGTGCAGGGGCAGGAACTTGCGCCGTGGAGAAAAAAACGCCTCGCCCGGGGGTGCTGCCGCCGTCTCCCGGCGGCTCGACCTGAGCCGCCAACCCGCTATACTGCCGCCCGTTGCTTCACCGCCGCTGCGGCCTTTGAAACACTACCGGAGGTCTCCACCATGGCTGTCGAGCTTACTGGTCGCAACCTCTTGTCAATGCGTGATCTGTCCGGCGAAGAGATCCAGGCCGTCATCGACCTGGCCATCAGGCTCAAGGCCGACCGCGCCGCCGTCGAGCGCCAGGCTCCGTTGAAGAACAAGACCCTCGCGATGATCTTCCAGAAGCCCTCGCTGCGCACCAGGGTCTCGTTCGAGGCCGGCATGACGCGCCTCGGCGGCCATGCCATCTACCTCGCGCCGACCGACATCAAGCTCGGACAGCGGGAGACCACCGAAGACATCGCCATCGTGCTCTCGCGCTATGTCGACCTGATCATGGCCCGCACGTTCGGCCACGACATCGTCGAGGACCTCGGCAAGTACGCCACCGTCCCGGTCATCAACGGCCTGAGCGACTTCGAGCACCCCTGTCAGATTCTGGCCGACTTCCAGACCATCTTCGAACGCAAGGGCCGGCTGGCCGGCCTGTCGGGCTGCTACGTCGGCGACGGCAACAACGTGGCCAACTCGCTGATGTTCGGCGCCGCCCGCGTCGGCATGAACTTCACGGTCGCTTCGCCGGCCGGCTACGAGCCCAAGCCCGAGGTGCTCGCCGCCGCTCAGGAGATGGCCGGCCAGAGCGGTGCGACGATCCGCGTCACCAACGACCCGGCCGAGGCGGCCCGCGATGCCGACTGGCTGTATACCGATGTCTGGGCTTCGATGGGGCAGGAAGACGAGGCCGAGGCCCGCAAAGCCAGGTTCGTGGGCTTCCAGATCAACGCCGAGCTGATGAAACACGCCAGGCCCGACGCCATCATTCTGCACTGCCTGCCGGCTCACTACGGCGAAGAGATCGACTACGCGACCTCACGTACGCCCAACTCGGCCATATTCGACCAGGCAGAGAACCGCATGCACGCCCAGAACGCGCTCATGCTCCTGCTGACCGGCTGCGCATAGAACCGCCGCAGGCCGGGCACCGCCTGCTGCAGGGTGGGCACCGCCTGGTGTAGGGCAGGCACTCTCCGCCGTAGCTGCAGGGTGGGCACTGTCCACCGCGAATGCAGCACGGCAACGTTCGCCAGAAAACCGCCAAGACGCCAAGAACCGCCAAGGACGCCAAGGGACCGCCAAGGGCGCCAAGAACCGCCAGGAGCGCCAAGAACCGCCAGGAGCGCCAAGGATGCCAGGGAAATGCCGGAACGCAGCGTCGGCAATTCCCACCACGACCACAACGGGGCACCGCGTGCCGACCGTCCCCCCTTCCAGGGGGGACCACAGGGGGGTCAGAGCCAACGAACACGTGCCGCCGGCGGATAGCCGCGCCGTTGACGCAGCGCGACAATTCGCCATTCGGCA
>CAZRSM010000405.1:0-21018 GCA_964602755.1 uncultured Planctomycetales bacterium | reverse complement strand
GGCGCCACGTCCACCCGCCCGGCCAGCAGCCCCTCGGCGGCGTAGCGCAGCGTGCGGCGGGCCAGTTCGAGGCGCGCGGCGAAGACCTCCGGATCGTCGGCGTCGCCCCTGGCCTCCGGCTGCCCGTCTTTCTTGAGCCTGACGTTGACCACCGCCGAGCGCTCGCCGGCCGCGACCCGCGCGTCCATCAGCGGCAGGCAGTCCCGCCTGAACAGCCCCCGCGGGCGATAGAGATACATGCGGCCCGTGGACTCGTCGGCGCCGTCCCAGTACTTGCGCCCGATGGGCGTCAGATCGGGATAGAGCGGCGCCAGAAACACGCCGACCGCAGTGGCCGGCTGCCGGGGCCACAGGTCGGCCACGGCCAGCAGGTAGGTGAAGATCTGCAGGCGCTCGTCGGCCAGCCATTCGGCCGCCAGCGACTTTGGCGACGGTTTGTAGTCGTAGATCGCCACCAGCGTCCCCGACTCCGTGCGGCAGACGTCGACCCGATCGACGAACCCGCTGATGCGCAGGCGTCCGGCCCGCGGCAGGTCCAGCTCGAAGGCCGCCAGGCGCTCGCCGCGGCTGTGGCCACGGGCGCGCGTCCGGCCGAATTGCAGCTCGCAGTGCCGCGGCTCGAACCGCCCCCGCCGCCAGCGTTCGGCGTGAACCAGCACGACCTCGCTCAGCGTGCGGCGCAGCGTGTCGCGCATGAAGGCCAGGTCGGGCCGGTTGCGCTCCAGGTCGGCCTGCTGGTCGGCCAGCTCGTCGGCCAGGGCCTGCTCCAGCCACGCGAGCCACTGGGCGTCGTCGATCTTCGCCGCCGGAAGGCCCGCCGCGATCGCCTGCCCGACCACCCGCGCCAGCACCGCGTGCGCCAGCGAGCCCAGGTGCTGAGCGGCCGGCGTCGGCCGCGGCGGCTCGGAGAGCCGCAGACCGTAACGCGCAAAGTGCTGAAACGGACAGCGCAGGTAGGTTTCGAGCTGCGACGGCGACCCGGCCCAGGTGCGCTGCTCGCCGCCGGCGCTGCTGATGGCGTAGTCCGCCACCGGCGCCGGCTCGTTGGTGTAATCGCAGCCCCGCAGCAGCTCGTCCAGCCGGGCGCGCAGTTCGGGCCGCCCGGCCAGCGCCGCCCGCACCGCCGGCATCACGGCCGCCGCGGCGCCACCCGCCGCCCGGGCGTCGATCAGCACGCGCGCCAGCTCGGGCATCGATGCCGGCACGTCGCCGCCCGCCGCCGCGGGCGGGGCGACCTCTTCCGGCTGCACCTGCGGCAGGATGCTCAGCAGGTCGCTGACGTAGGGCGAAGGATAGAGCGCTTCGCCGGCGGCGTCTCTCTGCGCATAGCTGACCACCAGGCCGTGCGAGGGGCGCGTCAGCGCGATATAAGCCAGCATGCGCTCGGCGAAGGCCTCGTCACGCCGCGGCTTGGGCGCCGCCAGGCCGGCTTCGCGCAGGGCCAGCCGCTCGTCGGTCGACAGCAGGTGATCGTCGGGCGGCACCGCCGGGAAGAGGCCCTCGTTCAGCCCGATCACCCAGACGTACTTCACGTCGGGGTGGCGCGTGCGCTCGATCGAACCGACCAGCACCTGATCCAGCGTGGGCGGCGCCAGTCCCACCGACAGCTCGTGCAGCTCGCCGGCCACCAGCCCGGCCAGCTCCGCGGCGCTCAGCGGCTCGTCGTCGAGCACCGCCACCAGATCGTCCAGCAGCTCGCAGAGCGTGTCCCACGCCAGGCGATGGAACTCGCCGGTCTCGTGGTCGCCGGCGGCCCGGGCCTGCGCGATCCAGTCCGCGATGGTCCGCTCGACGCCCAGCGCTGCGAGCGCGCCGTACAACCGCTCGGCCCACAGCCGCGCCGCCGGCCGCTCGGCCAGCGCCAACGCGCGCAGCGGCTCGAGGGCGGCCACGAGTCGGCGGCGCTGCTCTTCGAGCGCGCCGCCTGCCCGCCACGGCTCCTGCCAGCTCTGCCAGCCGTGCAGGGCCTGTTCGAGCAGGTGAGCCTCGAGGCGCTCGCTCTGGTCGCGCTCCAGCGCCGCCAGCCGGCAACGCAGCAGCCGCACCATCGTGGCCGTGGGCAGGTCCTCGGCTACCGCCTCCAGCAAGGTCGGCACCAGCCGCGCCAACGCATGCGAACGCAACGCCCGGCGACGGTCGACGAAACACGGGATGCCGTACTCGGCGAAAACGTCGGTCACGTCGTCGGCGAAGCGGTCGAGACTGCGCGCCACCACCGCGAAGTCGCGCCAGCGCAAATGCGACCCCGGCCGGCAGACCTGCTGCCTGATCCAGCGCGCCGCGGCCCGCAGCTCGTCACGGTGCGTCGCGCAGGCCACTACGCGCACCGGCGACCGTCCCGGCTCGCCCCGGCGCAGCACCGTCGCGCGCAACCGCCGCCCGGTGAAACCCGCCTCCAGCCGCGCCAGCAGTGGCTCGCAAAACCGCGGCGGCGGCTCGCTGTCGAGCACCAGCGGCCGCTCCAGGGCCACGCCCTCTTCGCGCAGCCGGGCGCTCAGCAGCCGGTAGGTGTGCTCGGTTCGCTGAAACAGCCGCAGCACGTCGTCAGCCGGCGCGCCGGCACCGGTGCCGATCTGCTCCGGATCGAGCAGCAGGGAGATGTGCATCTCGCGCACCACGCGCGCCAGGGCTATCAGCGTCTCGAATTCCTGCCCCGTGAAGCCGGCGAACCCGTCGACCCAGACGCGCGCCCGCCGCAACCATTCCAGCCCTTCGCAGCGCTGCCGCAGCAGCGCCAACTGCTGGGCCGGATCGCTGAGCTCTCGCTTCTCGAGCCATGCGAGGTAACGCTCGTAGAGAGCCGCCACGGCCCTGGTCCTGGCTGGTTGTTCCAGGCGCTCGGCGGCCTGCGCGAGCCGATCAGGCGTGACGTTCTCGCTCAGCAGCTCCTCGATCAGCGTCTCGAGCTGCGCGAAGAAGCCCGGCGCCGCCGCCGACTTGCCGAACGCCGCCAGCAGTTGCGGCTCGCGTGCCGCGATGCGGCGCAGCGCCAGCAGGCGCGCCACCGGCCGCAACATCGGCGGCGTGGCCGGCCCGTCGGCCAGCAGCCGCTGCGCCAGCCGCGAGAAGCTCAGTACCTGGGCCCGCCAGAATCCGCCCGCCGGCGCCCGCGCCACCAGGGCCCGCTCCATCTGGAAACTGGCCTGCTCGGGCACCAGCAACAGCAGCGGCTCGTCGGCCTCCGTATCCGCCAGAGCGGCAAGAATCTCGTCGAGGCACCGCCGCGTCTTGCCCGACCCGGCACGACCCAGGATGAAGCGCACCGCCATTTGCTGCTCCTCGACGAGGTCCCGCAACCGCCGGCGGCGATTATACTCGCCGGGCGCCCAGCCGGGCTCTACGTGAAAACCCGCACCCGGGAGCAGACGCGATGAGCGCAGCGGTGATCTTCGACATGGACGGCGTGCTGGTCGACTCGGCTGCGGCCCACGGCGAGAGCTGGCGGCAAGTCGCCCGCCAGCACGGCATCGACGTCACCGACGAGCAGTTCCGCCGGACCTTCGGGCGTCCCAGCCGCGACATCATCCGCATCATCTGGGGCAGCGGCCTCAGCGACGCGCAGATCGTTGCCCTCGACGAGGAAAAAGAGGCCGCCTATCGCCAACTGATCACCGGCCGCGTGCCGCTGATGCCCGGCGCGCGGCAGGTGCTCGAGCGGCTCGGCGCGGCCGGCTACGCGCTGGCGGTGGCCACCTCCGGCCCGCGCGCCAACGTCGAGCTGGTCTTGCGCGAGGCCGGCTGGGAGCAGGCCTTCGACGCCGTGGTCACCGGCTTCGACGTGCAGCACGGCAAGCCCGCCCCGGATTGCTTCCTGCTGGCCGCCCGGCGCCTGGACCTGCCACCGAACTGCTGCGTGGTGATCGAAGACGCGCCGGTGGGCATCACCGCGGCCCGCGCCGCCGACATGCCCGCCATCGCCCTGGCCGGTACGCATCCGCCCGAGCCGCTGCGCGCCGCGGGCGCCAGCGTGGTCGTCGAGAACCTGGACGAAATCACGCCGGCGCTGGTGGCAAAGCTGTTGGAAAACGCCCGGCCAACCGGCGGCTGAGGCTCACTCGCCTTGTGTCGGCAGGTCGTCGTGCCCCTGCATCGGCTCCCCCGGGCGGCGGGCCGCCAGGGCGAACAGGACCGTCGCCAGCGCATATCCGATCGTGATCGGCCAGGCGCGGTCGGCGTACACCGGCGGCGGCGGAGTCGGCTCGGCAGCCTCGATCGACACAGCACCCGACTGCGCAGCCGGCGCGCTGGCCGGGGCCGGCGCGGTCGCCGCCGCGCTCGGCGAGGTCGCCGCGCCGGCTGCGGGCTGGTCGTCGGCCGCTGTGGCCGGCGCGCGGTTGATCGCCGCGGCCGGCGCCGGCTGCCAGATGAAGTACTCGCGGATGACGTTGCCCTCGACGCGGAACGAGTGCAGCAGCCCGATGGCCGTCAGCACCGTGGCGGCGGCGCACCAGCCGGCGGCGGCGCGATACTTGCGGTCGATCAGGGCCACCGTGATGGCCGTCAGGATCAGACCCGACACCAGCCAGCCGGCGTTGGCCCCGAACAGTGCCAGGATGCCCGGCAGCTCCGGCACGCTGCTCTGGCCGGCCAGCGAGCGGTTGACCAGCTCGGCAATGGTCACCCGGGCGCCCGCGTCGGAGAGAAACAGCGGCAGCTTGACCGTGATCATCGCCGCCAGGGCCGGAAACAGCGCTATGGCGACCGCCGGGGCGTGTCGCCGCGGCGTGGCCTGGAAGGCCTGGGCGGTGATGACGATGCCGATGTACATGACGATCGGCGCGCCGGCCTCGATGGGGATCAGTTCGCTGACGAAGGTCCCCCAGCCGAACAGAAACAGCAGCGTGAAGAAGGCCCCGTTGAGAATCGAGTAACCCGCCCGGGCGCCCATCGCCTTCCAGCCGGGATGGCCGATGTAGATGGTGGTGGGGAAGCACGAGCCGAACAGGGCCGCGGCGATGGTGCCCAGGCCGTTGACCGCCAGCGAGGGGGCGGTGGCGAAGCGGTCGCCGGCGGCTTCGGCCGACTCGATGTTCTGCAGCGAACCGAGCACGTTGAGCAGCCCCATCGGCACCGAGACGGTCAGGAACGGCAGCAGCAGCTCCTTGTGTCCCAGCACGGCCCGCAGCTCCTCACCGGCGAAGACCGGGGCGATCCAGCCGATGCGGTCGATGGCAGCGCGCAGATTCTCGACGCTCATGTGGACGCCGCCCAGCCACTCCAGCCCCGCCAGCGAGCCCCCCCAGGCCAGCACCGTACCGAAGGCCACCACCAGCAGCCCGCCCGGCAGGCCCCACGGAAAGCGAAAGTGGCCGAAGTACGCCAGCAGCAGGATGCCCAGCGGCAGCAGCCCCACCAGCGGATGAGCGTAAATGCGGAACGCGAAGTCCGAGGCGATGAAGGTGATGCCCACCGCCGCCAGCACGCCCAGCAGGGCCGCCCGCGGCGTGATGCGGCGCAGCCGCTCGGCCACGAAGGCCCCGCAGAACTCGATCACCCCGCTGACCAGACAGGCCAGCATGCCGGCCTTCCACGCCAGGTCGGCGGCCGCCTCCGGCCCCAGCGCCTGCTTGAAGTTGTGGAACACCGGCGCCATCACGAACAGGGCGAACGCGAACACCGACGGCGTGTTGATGCCGTAGGGCAGGGCGGTGCAGTCGGGATTGCCCGTCTTGCGGGCCACCCAGTGGGCCTGCAGGCCGTAGAACAGGTTGCCGATCAGCAGGCTGATGGCCACGCCGGGCAGGATACGCGTGGTGATCAGCTCCAGGCTGATGCCGCACGCGGCGTTGCACAGCACCACGATGGTCAGCACCTGCACCAGGTTGTCGACCATCAGGCCGAAAAAGCCGTCCAGATCCCCCCGCACCCACAGCGGATAGCGAAAACGTGCGTCGGACATGCGCAGCTCCCCAAACAAGACAAGCCGTTCGGCGGCGACTGGTGATCGCCGAATCCTACGACTCCCCGCCGCGCAGAGCAACGCGGCGGCGCATCAGCCCGCCGGCGCCGCTTCCCGCAGATGACACGCGCAGCAGCGCTGCGGGCCGGCGGGTCGCAGGGCCGGTACCGCGTGGCGACACGGCGGGTGGGCGCCGGCCAGCTCGCAACGCGGATGAAAGGCGCAGCCGCCGGGACGCTGTTCGGGCCGCGGCACCTCACCGGGAATCACCTTCAGCCGGCGCGGCGTCGGCCCGCCGACCTCCAGCCGCGGCACGCTCTCCAGCAGCGCCTGCGTGTAGGGATGCTGCGGACGGGCGAACAGCTCGGCGGCCGGCGCGCTCTCGACGATCCGGCCCGAGTACATGACGCAGACGCGCTGCGCGCAGCCCGCGACGATGCCCAGGTCGTGCGTGATCAGCAGGATGGCCATCTGATGCTCGACCTGCAGGCGCCTGAGCAGTTCGAGTATCTGGGCCTGCACGGTCACGTCGAGCGCGGTGGTCGGCTCGTCGGCGATCAACAGGTCGGGCTGGCAGGCCAGCGCCATGGCGATCATCACGCGCTGGCGCATACCGCCGGACATCTGATGCGGATACTCCCCCACCCGCCGCTGCGGATCGGGTATGCCCACCTCGCGCAGCAGCTCCACGCAGCGGCGCCGCGCGGCGCGCAGCGCCAGGCCCCGATGCAGCCGCAGCGACTCGACGATCTGGGCCCCCACCGTGAGCACGGGGTTCAGCGAGCTCATCGGCTCCTGGAAGATCATGGCGATGCGGTCGCCGCGCAGCCGGCGCATCTGCCGCTCGTCGAGCGCCAGCAGGTCGCGGCCGTCGAAGACGATGCGCCCGGCGCTGATACGTCCCGGGACCGGCACCAGCCGCATGATCGACAGGGCCGTCATGCTCTTGCCGCAGCCCGACTCGCCGACCAGCGCAAGCGTCTGGCCGCGCGCGATCTCGAAGCTGGCGCCGGCGACCACCGCCACGTCGTCGCCGAAGGTGGTGTGCAGGTTCTCGACCTCCAGCAGCATGCCGCGATGATAGCCGCCCGGCGTGGTCGGCTCACGTCCGGCCGTCGCCGGCGGCGCAGCAACGACCGCGGGCCGACGCCGGACCAGGCCGCTGCGTCGACCCGCGGGTGGGTTGGTCAGACCTTACCGACAATCGCCGCGGCGCCTGGCGCTACGGACACGCGCCGCCGTAGTTCGCCAGCATCAGGCTCAGGTCGCTGAGGTCGACGTCGCCGTCCTGGTCGAAGTCGCCCTGGCCCCAGGTTGCGCCGCTGGCAGTACCATAGCTGGCCAGCAGCAGCGCCAGGTCGTTGAGATCTACGTCGCCGTCGAGGTCGGCGTCACCGGCGCAGCTCGGCGGGCCTTCGCAGGCGTCGGCGGTGCCGTTGGCGTCGTTGTCGGCACAATCGCTGCCCCCGCCGGCCCACGTACCGCCGGCGATGCCGCAGTCGGCTTCGGTCAGCACCAGACAGCCGCCGTTGGGGAAACAGCAGGCGCCCTGCGGCTCGGGGCAGGAGGTGCCCGCGCAGGTCGTGCCGTCACCCTGGAACACGCCGCCCAGCGCGGTGCAATCGTCGGGCGAGAGGCCGTCCTGGCACGTCCCGTCGGGCAGACAGCAGGCCCCGCTCGGGAAACAGACGTACGTGGCGCACTCGGTGCCCAGGCCGCCGGGGATGCCCCCTACGCTCAGACAATCGGCCTCGGTCAGGTCCAGACACCCGCCGGTGGCCTCGAAACAGCAGGCCTGCGTGGGCGCCACGCAGTTGGCGGTCGCACAGTCGGAGCCGGCCCCCTGGGGCGTGCCGCCGGCGGCGGTGCAGTCGCTGGGCGTCAGCGTGTCGCACGAACCATCCGGCAGACAGCAGGCCTCGGGCGCTTCGGCGCAGTCGATCACCGCCCGGATCAGCAGGTCGCCGTTGAGGTAGACGCAGAAGTCCATCCAGCCCCCGGGAATGGCGTAAAGCACGTTCTTGCCGCTCTGGCAACCGTCGATGTCGCGGCAGACGCTGGGACCGCCGTTGCCCACGTCGGTGGGATTGGCGAACTTGAGCGTGACGTAGAACTGCTGGCCGGCGCTGACCGGAATGCTGATCGGAATCGTCTGGCTCTGGTCCTGGTAGCGGAACTCGTTGAAGTATCCCGGCGTCAGTACCGGAGCATCGAGCCGCAGCAACTCGCTGCCCGGCGTCGGAAAGGTGCTGCCGTCGTAAATGAAGATCGCGTCTTCCACCGAGGGCTGGTGCCCGGGGGTACCTTCCAGCCAGGCGATCTGCACCGCCACGATGTTGCCGTCACAGGGCGAAGTGAGCCGCGCGCCGGCCTGCTCGCCGGCCACGAAGTTGCCCACGATGTACACCGAACCGCCCTCGACGTATGAATCGTTCTTGACGGTGACCTCTACCGCCAGCGCGCTGGCCACCAGCGCCAGACAACCGGCGCAGCACACCCCCGCGGACATGCGTTTGAACGACATGCAGCTCCCTCCGCCTTCCAAAGGCTCTCGATTTCCGACTTGTCACGTGGCGACGACCCGGCAGAAGCCGGCCCGCCACCGTAGTCCATTGTGCGGCCTGGCCGGGTGCGAATCAATGAAAAAGCCTCCGGCCCCGGCGGCCGTTATCGGGCTTCGCCGGCCGCGGCGCCGGTTATAATCACCGCGACGGTTCGGGACCGACGAATCCGGGGGCCTTGACGGGATGCCGCAGTGAGCGACCTCGCCGGACGTGTCAGCCGCGAACTGCTGCCGCGCGTGCGCCAACCGGCGCAGTACATCGGCGGCGAAGTCAACCAGTTGGTCCGCCCGGGCGACTGGCAACGGGCCGAGCTGCGCGTGGTGGTGGCCTTCCCGGACACCTACACCGTGGGTACTTCGCACCTGGGCTGCCAGATCCTCTACTGGCTGTGCAACCACACCCCCGGCGTATGTGCCGAGCGCTGCTACAGTCCCTGGGTCGACGCCGAGGCGGTGATGCGCGAGCGCGACATCCCGCTGTTCACCTGGGACACGCGCCAGCCGGTGCGCAGCGCCGACATCCTGGCCATCTCGCTGCAATACGAACTGTGCTTCACCACCGTGCTCAACCTGCTCGACCTGGCCGGCATTCCCCTGCGCAGCGACCAGCGCAGCGACGACGACCCGCTGGTGATCGTGGGCGGTCCCCAGGCCGACAACCCCGAACCACTGGCCGAGTTCATCGACCTGGTGGTCGTAGGCGACGGCGAGCCGTCCATGAGCGCCCTGCTCGAGGCCTGCCTGCAATACAAGCGTGACGGCGTCGGCCGCCGCGCGATGATCGGGATGCTGGCCCGCCGTTTTCCGTGGATCTACGCACCCAACCTGTATCGCGCCGCGTACAGGTCCGATGGCACGCTGGCCGACCTGCAGCCGCTCGAGCCCGATCTGCCGCGCCGGATCGAGCGCTGCCGCGTGGACGATTTCGAGACCTGCACCTTCCCCGAGCGCCCCCTGGTGCCCTGGATCGAAGCCGTACACGACCGCATCAGCATCGAGATCATGCGCGGCTGCCCGCAACTGTGCCGCTTCTGCCACGCGGGCTATACCAAGCGCCCGCTCAAGTACCGCAGCGTGGGCCGCATCGTCGAGATCGCCGAGCGGGCCTACGCCGCCACCGGCCTGAGCGAGATCGGGCTGCTCTCGCTCTCGACGGCGGACTATCCGCTGCTGCCCGAGCTGACCGCGGCGCTCAACGAGCGCTTCGCGCCGCGCATGGTCAACCTCAGCTTTCCCTCGCTGCGGATCGACAAGATGCTGGCCCACATCCCCGCCATGGGCAGCAGCGTGCGTAAAGGCGGCATCACCATGGCCATCGAAGCCGCCCGCGACCGGCTGCGCAAGGCCATCCGCAAAAAGGTCACCGACGGCGACCTGCTGGAGGGCGTGCGGGCCGTCTACGCCGCCGGCTGGCAGCGCGTCAAGCTCTACTACATGGTCGGCTTTCCGGGCGAGCAGCCCGAAGACATCGACGCCATCTGGGAACTGAGCCTGCAGGTCAGCGAGCTGCGCCGCGAACTGGGCCGCCCGCCGGCCGCGGTGACCGCCTCGGTCGGCTGGCTGGTACCCAAGCCGTTCACGCCGCTCCAGTGGGCCCCCCAGCCGCGCAAAGAGTACTTCCTGGCCGCCCGCGAGCGCCTGCTGCGCCACAAACGCGCCCGCCGCTGCGCCGTGCGCATCCAGACCCACAACGTCGAAACGTCGATACTCGAAGCCGTCATGGCCCGTGGCGACCGGCGGCTGGGCGCGGTCATCGAGGAGGCCTGGCGCCGCGGCGCCCGGCTCGACGGCTGGAGCGAGCTGTTCGACGACCAGCGCTGGCAGGCCGCCTTTGCGGCCTGTCGGCTCGACCCGGCCTTCTACGCCCACCGGGCCCGCAAGCCCGACGAGCGCCTGCCCTGGGACCACATCGGCGCCCGGCTCGGCAACGCCTTCCTGCAACGTGCCTACGGAGACCTGCTCTCGACCACCGGCCAACCGCTGCCGGTCGTGCAATAGACCGCCGCGCAACAAAAGCCAGGGCCGGCGTCGGCGGCGACGCACGGCCCTGCGAGCGCATGGAGGTGAGACTGTCGGCCCTGCCGGCGCGTCACCGGCAGTCGCGGCCGTAGAAGCGCAACAGTCGGGCCACGTCCGCCAGGTCGACACAGCCGTCATCGATCACGTCGGCCAGCGGGTCGTACTGCGGATCGCCGACGCAGCTCCCATAGCTGCGCAGCACGGCGGCCAGGTCGGTCAGGTCAACGTCGCCGTCGAGGTCGATATCGCCGTTGGCCAGGCGCAGCCGATCGCCCGGCGCCACCAGAATCACACCCGCAGGCGGCACGGGCACCGCGTCGCTGGCGGCCAGCGGCGCCAGGCCGGTGCGCGGGCAGACGGTCGCCACCTCCGGCTCGGCCAGCAGGTCGGAAAGGTCGGCCCACCTCACCTCGGCCGCCAGCGGGTAGGCCACGAACAGCTCGAAGCCTCCCAGGTCGGCGGAGGCCTCCAGGCGGTGCACCACGACGCCGTCGCGCGTGGTCTGATCCAGCCAGTTGGCCCCCACCAGGTAGCGGGCCACCGGTTCGAGGTAGGGATAGTCCGCCCACGAGGTCACGGTCGGCTCATACGAGAAGGGCACGGCGCCCGGATGCGCCGCCTCCCACTCGAGATAGCGCAACCGCGAGATGGCCGACGACGAGAACTCGGCGGCCGTCAGCCCGGCCACCGGCTGGTCGACGAAGTTCTGCTTGAGCCAGGCCAGCATCGGCTCGACCGCGTCGCGCTGCGGCTCGCCGGGCAGTATGTCCGCCGGGTGCAGCCCCCAGCCGAAACTCCAGACCCGATCGGTGTGGGCCACGTAGACGTCGTCGAGCCAGTTGAGCAGCTCGAGCAGGAAGTTGGCCTTGGCCGCCGGCAGACGGAAGTCCTGGTAGATGCCGAAGTGAATCCCGTCGCGGCCCAGTCCCGTGCCGGTGGGCGAGACTACGGCCACCGCATCGGGATCGTGCTCCAGGAAGTGCCAGGCCGCCGGGCGGTAAGGGTTGAGCACGTAGTGGCCGAAGTAGGCGTAAAACTCCTCCTCGGGGCCCTGCTGGCGAATCACCAGCCCGTATTCGCCCATCAGCTCCTGAAAGAAAAACTCCTCCACCGGCAGGTGCGACCCGCGCGACGCGACCACCGCCCGCACGTCGTTCGGATCGCCAAGCCCCAGCGCGGCCGACACCAGCGCATCGACCATCCCGATCGCGTCCGCCCAGGCCTCCCGCACGATGCCCTCGGGCGCACTCGACGATACCTGCGGCCAGTCGTGCGGCCCGACCTGCAGCTCCCGGTGCGAGTGCACGCCGATCGTGCCCCCGCTGGCGTACAGGTCGGCGATCAGCGGCCAGCCCAGGTTGGGATCGTCCAGGGCAAACTCGGCGAACTCCCCCGTGGACAGGAAGCTGATCCGCGCACCGTAGAGGGCGCACAGGTCGAGCGCCCAGCGCGTCGTGTCGCGCCACTCTTCGTAAATGGCCGTCCGCTCGGGCAATGGAATCTGCGGAAACGGGTCGGCGTGCAGATCGAAGATCACCTGAATGGGTGGCGGATCGGCGACCGCCTGGCCGACCCACGGTATCACCAGCAACAGCGCTGTTATTATCGGCAGTGTACGTCTGGTCATGGCTCACCTCCCGAGTGTGCGTCCAGGTTCGTCCGGCACGGCTTGCCGCAAGTGGGCTGCCGGCCTGCCGGAGAAAACGGCTCGCGCGCACGGTTATTCGCGAACCGGGCGCTTTTGGGCCGTCGAACCAGCCAACGGGGAACTCTAGACGGTCGGGGCAGCGGGCGGTTGCGCGCGGCTTGCATGCTTGCGCAACAATGGCCGCACGTAACGCCGCAGGAACTCGCGCGTCTGCTGCGGTGCCAGTCCCACGTAGCGCCGGGGATCCAGCAGCCGTTGCCACGGCAGGTCGCGCAGCGCCGGATCGGCCTGCAGCCGCTCGATCAGGTCATTGGGCCGGCCGTGCTGCTTGACCTGCGCGCCGGCCGCCTGAGCGTGTCGGCGGATGCGCTCGTGCAGCTCCTGGCGGTCGCCGCCGCGTTTGACGGCTTCCATCAGGATGGTCTCGCTGGCGATGAAGGGCAGCTCGGCGGCGATGCGGGCGGCGATGGTGGCCGGATAGACCACCAGACCGGAGCAGATGTTGTGCAGCAGCACTGCCAGGGCGTCGGCAGTCATAAAGGCCTCGGGAAAGACCAGCCGCTTGTTGCTCGAGTCGTCCAGCGTACGCTCCAGCATCTGGGCGGCGTGGGTCATGGGCGGCGAGCTGGCCAGGCTCAGCAGGTAGCGGGCCAGGCCGGTGGCCCGCTCGCAACGCATGGGATTGCGCTTGTACGGCATGGCCGAGCTGCCCACCTGCGTCTGCTCGAACGGCTCGTCGAGCTCCTTGAGCAGCGCCAGGATGCGGATGTCGTTGCACAGCTTGTGGGTCGAGGCGGCCAGCGAGGCCAGCGCCGCGACGATCTCGCTGTCCACGCGGCGTGAGTAGGTCTGTCCGCAGACCGCATAGCAGTGCGTAAAGCCCAGCTTCTGCGCGAAGAGCCGCTCGAGCCGGCGCACGCGGGCGGCGCTGCCCAGCAGTTGCAGGAACGAGGCCTGCGTGCCGGTGGCGCCGCGCAGCCCGCGGCATTTCAGAGAAGCCCGCAGCTCGTCGATCCGCTTGAGGTCTTCGGCCAGGTCGTAGAGCCACAGGCAGGCGCGCTTGCCCACGGTCGTGAGCTGGGCCGGCTGGAGGTGCGTAAAGCCCAGCGCCGGCTGGTCGGCCCAGCGCTCGCAGAACCCGGCCAGCGCCTGCACCACCGCCACCAGCCGCCCGGTCAGCAGCTCGAGCGCCGCGCGGGTCAGCAGCAGGTCGGCGTTGTCGACGATGTCCATGCTGGTGGCGCCCAGGTGGATGATGCCGCGGGCCTGCGGAGCCGCGTCGCCGAAGGCCAGAATGTGCGCCATCACGTCGTGGCGCGTCTGGCGTTCGTAGCGCGCCACGGCCTCGAAGTCGATCTGGTCGGCCGCGCGGCGCATGGCGCGCAGTTGGGCGGCGCTGATCGGCAGGCCCAGCTCACGCTGGGCCTCGGCCAGCGCGATCCAGACCCGCCGCCAGGTGGAGTAGCGCTGCCGGGGGCTGAAGATACGGATCATCTCGGCGCTGGCGTAGCGGGCCACCAGCGGGTGCTGGAAGGTCGCCCGCGGCTCGTCGTCCGGCGCCGCCGGGTGTGGGCGCGTGTGCTGAAGTCGCGGCGCCATGCTAGTCCTCCAGGGCCTGTCGCATATCGGCGATCAGGTCGTCGACGTTTTCCAGCCCGACGTGTACGCGGATGAGCCATTCGGGCTTGTCGGGCCGCTCGCTGAACAGAGTGCCGCCCAGGATCAGGCTCTCGTATCCGCCCCAGCTCACGCCGATGCCGAAGAGCCGCAAGCGATCGAAAAAGCGGTTCATCGCCGCCCGCGACTGCTCGCGCAGCGCGAACGAGAACAGACTGCCATAGCCGCGCATCTGGCGCCGCGCCAGCTCGTGCTGCGGATGGCTCGGCAGACCAGGGTAGCGCACGCAGGCCACGCGCGGATGCCCGGCCAGCCAGCCGGCCAGCTTCAGCGCGTTGTGCTGGTGACGCTCCATGCGCAGCGGCAACGTGCGCAAACCGCGCAGCATCAGCCAGGCGGCGTGCGGATCGAGAATCGCCCCGCCCAGCTCGATCTCGCGCCACACGCGCTGCCGCAACTGCGGATCGCGCCCCACCACCACGCCGGCCACCACGTCGCTGTGTCCGTTGATGTACTTCGTGGCGCTGTGCACCACCAGATCGACCCCCAGCTCGAGCGGATTCTGAAAGTACGGACTGGCCCAACTGTTGTCGAAGATGGTCACGATGCCGCGCTGCCGGGCGAAGCGCGTCAGCGGCTCGATCTCGATCAGGTCGAAACGTCCGCTGGTCGGACTCTCCAGATACAGCACGCGCGTCTCGGGCCGCGCGGCGTCGATGAAGGCCTGCGGATCGGTGCTGTTGACGAACGTGGTGCTCACCCCGAAGCGCCGCAGGTGATCGAGCAGCCACTGCGTGGGACCATAGCAGTGCGCCGTGGCCACCACGTGCGTATCGGCCGCCAGATTGGCACACAAAGCCGCGCTGATGGCCCCCATTCCCGATGCGAAGCAGTCGGCCCAGCGCCCGCGCTCCAGCCGGGCCAGCTTGGCCTCCAGTATCTGGTTGGTGGGGTTGCCGCCGCGCGTGTAGTCGTAGCGCTCAGTGCCCGGCTGGCGCCGCCGCTCGAAGGCCTCGGCATCCGGATAGAGAAACGTCGAAGTCTGGAATATCGGCGGGCTGGCGGCCCCGTGGTAGCGCTGCGGCTGCTCGCCGAAGTGCGTGCAGATGGTCTCAGGGCCCGGATCGTCGACCGGGTCGGCCGGCTCGCAGGGGGGCTTGAAAGCCGGCCACTGCTCCATGGCGTCGCGGATGGGAGCATGATCGCGGTCGCTGGCGTCGTTGCTGGTGCTCATGCGGCCCAGTGTCGCCGCCGCGGCGCGCAGGTCAAGTGGGCGATCTTTGGCTTGTCGCCGGCAGGTCAGGTCGGATAATGGCGGCAAGATGCTGCGTGGCTTTCGGCACACTCTGTTTCTGCTGCTCCAGGTGGGGGTGATCATCAGCGCCGCCGTGGCGCTGGCGATCTGGCCCGACGCCTGGCGGCCGATCGCGGTCTGCGCCGCGGGGGCCCTGGTTTCGTCGCTGATCTGCGAGCGGCTGGCCAGCCGCTATCTGCGCAACACACTCGGCCGGCTGCGGCGCATCGCCGACGACCTGGGCCGCGGCCGACAGCCCGCCCCGCTGACGCTGCCCACCGGCGGCGATTTCCACAAGCTGGTCAACGCCATCAACCTGGTCGCCTCGCGCCTGGCCGAAGCCAGCCGGGAAGAGCAGCGCCTGCACGAGGAACTGCGGCGGCGCGAGCGGCTGGCCTTCCTGGGCGAGCTGGCCGCCAGCGTGGCCCACGAGGTCAACAACCCGCTCGACGGCATCCAGAACTGCTGCCGCATCCTGCGCCGCAGCCTCGACGACCCGCGGCGCGCCCGCCAGATGCTCGACCTGATCGACAACGGCCTCGAGCGCATCGACCTGATCGTCAGACGCCTGCTTACGCTGGCCAGCGAGCACGTCATCCGGCCCGAAGACGTCCGCGTGCGCGACGTGGTCGAGGCCGCCCTCCAGGCCACCGGCACCAAGTTCGACGAGCGCAACATCCGCATCCGCCGCCAGTACGAAATGCAGGACGATTACGCCTCGGCCGACCCGCCGCTGCTCGAGCAGGTCTTCGTCAACATCCTGCTCAACGCGGTGGACAGCATGCCCGACGGCGGCGAACTGACCATCCGCATCACCTGCCAGCAGCTCGGGCTCAAGTCCGAAGAGGATTCGGGCATCCAGTGCGATGCGGTCTGCGTCGCCATCACCGATACCGGCACCGGCATCGCCCCCGACGTGCTGCCGCACATCTTCGAGCCGTTCTACACCACCAAGGGTCGCGGGCGCGGCACCGGCCTGGGCCTGGCCATCGCCACCCGCATCGTCGACGCCCACCGCGGCACCATCGAGGTCCACTCCGAGCCCGGCAGGGGGACCACCTTCACGGTACGCATCCCCGCCGCACAGCCCGCCCGCGAGACCGGCCCGGCGCACCTGGCCGCCGGGCGCCAGGAGCCGTCCTGAACCCGCCCGCCGATAATCCCCGCACCCGTCGCGGGCCGCTGCCGCGCCGGCGATCCGCACAAAACTTCACCACCGCTGAATACATCCGCCGCGCCGCACGTCGAGATCCTCGGCGTCGCCGTGACGCCACCGCTAACGCGGATGCACGACAGGTGTCTGTTTGCGAGGTACGAGACGTGGCAGAGCAGCGCTCGACGGTAACGCGGCCCGACGACGCCGAGCTGGTACGCCGGGCGCAGCAGGGCGACCTGGAGGCTTTCGATCGGCTGATCGAGCGCCATCAGCGCCGCGCGGTTTCGGTGTCGTACCGCTTCGTCGGCAACCTGCACGACGCCCTGGAGATCACGCAGGAAGCCTTCATCCGGGCGGTACGCAACATCGCCACCTTGCAGAACCCCGCGCGCTTCGGTCCCTGGCTGCTGCGCATCGTGACCAACCTGTCGCTGAACTTCCGGCGCGATCGGGCCGTGCGGCGCCGCCTGCTGTCGCTCGAAGAGAGCTACGGGCGTGACGACGGCGACCCGGCCCAGCGGCTGGCCGCCGCCGAGCACAGCACCGTCCCGCCCGCTGCCGAGCTGGACCTGGCGGAGCTGCACGCGCTGGTGCAGGCCGCGCTGGCCGAGCTGCCGCAACAGCAGCGCACCGCGCTGGTGCTGTTCAGCCTGGAACAGTTGCCGCAGAGAGAGGTGGCCGAAATCATGGGCTGCAGCGTCGAAGCGGTAAAATGGCACGTGTTCCAGGCGCGACGCAAACTGAGGCAACTGCTGGCGGACTACCTGTGACCGCACGCGACGCGACAGACCAGTGGCGACGACGACGCCGCGCGGCCCAACGGCGATTGCGTCGCCTGCGCGACTTGAGCGACCAGCGCCTCGACGCCGCCCTGCGCTGCCTGACCGCCCCCCGCGCCGCGGCGATCGACTGGAACCGCTTGCAGTCGGAAATCCACGCTGCTCTGTCGGCGGCGCATCACCCGCGCACCGGATTATAAGATTCTGCCGACTGGCCGCCACGCCGCACCTGCCAACCGGCCCAGCCCGCCCGCCAGACGACCCCGTCCCGAATACCCCGTCATTTTCCGACTGAACTAACCGACCGCCCGCGCCGTGACCCTCCACGGGCCATCCGTGCGCGCCGCCGGCGATGCTACCGCCAGCGCACCAATGTATAACATCATGTTACCGAAGATATCCCGGCGCCAGCCGCCCGGGATTCGTGTTAATCGTAAGAAGGACGCCCGGCACGGTGCCGCGGCCGAAAACGGAGCAACCAGAACTTGAAAAGCGAGCTGCCCACCGCAACCGCCGCGCGTTTCGCCCGCCCGGCGATCGCCGATCCGCAGGAGCTGATCTTCGGCCGCGCCGTGCGACCGGTCAGGTGCGGTCTGGGACTGGCCGTCGGCGCCGGCGAAGTCTACCCCGAGCTGAACTTCACCCTGCCGCCCATGACCATCGACGCCCGGAGCTGGCCCAAGGTGCGGCAGGTCTACGACCGGCTCGCCGAGGCGATCCTGACCCGCGCCCGCGACCTGCACCTCGACGGCCTGGTGATCGAGTTCGAACACCTGCCGCCGATGACCGAGTGTCCCGAGGGGGGCGCCGAACTGACCGCCCTGCTCAAGGATCACCTGCGCCGCGCCGCCGATGATTTCGGCCTGGCCGCCGCCCTGCGCGTCACCATCGTCGACCTGCGCGACCACGACAAACCGCCGCGCCGCCGCGGCGGCAGCGCCTGGCGCCGGATGCTCGCGTCGCTGGAGGCCTGTGCTCAGGCCGGGGCCGACATCCTGTCGATCGAATCCACCGGTGGCAAGGAGATACACGACACCGCCCTGACGCGGGCCGACGTGCCGGCCATCGTATTCGCTCTGGGCGTGCTTGCTCCGCGCGACATGCAATGGCTGTGGAGCCACATCGTCGAGCTGGCGGCCCGCTACGAAGTGGTCCCCGGCGGCGACACGGCCTGCGGCTTCGCCAACACCGCCATGCAACTGGCTCACCAGCACATGCTGCCCGACGTGCTGGCCGCCCTGGTGCGCGCCCTGAGCGCGCCGCGCACACTGGTGGCCCACGAGTGCGGCGCCGTCGGCCCCTCCAAGGACTGCGCCTACGAAAACCCCGTGATAAAAGCCATTACCGGCTGCCCCGTGAGCATGGAAGGTCGCTCGGCGGCCTGCGCGCATTTTTCCCCGCTGGGAAACATCGCCGCCGCGATGGCCGATCTGTGGAGTAACGAGTCGGTTCCGGACGTGCGTTTGTTATCAGGCCCGGCCCCGCTGGCCTCACTGGAAACGCTTGTCTACGACTGCCGCCTGTTCAACACAGCCGGCGCCCGCGGCCAGGCCCGCACGTTGCGCGACCTGCACGTGCTCAGCGACGCGGCCACCAGCGCCCAGGCCTATCTGATGACCCCCGACGCCACCATCGCGTTGGCCCGGGCCATCACCGCCGAGCCCGACCGTTATCGGCGCACACTGGCCGCCGGTCGCTGCGCTCTGCAACTGCTCGCAGCCGGCCTCGCGCGCGGCGAGTTGCACCTGGCGGCGCGCGAGCGTCGCTGGCTGGACCGCCTGCGGCGCGATTTCGACGCGCTGCCCGACAGCGAGGAGTCGCTGCGGTCACAAATGGAACAACGCTACCGCGGGGCGTATGACCCGCGCGAGTACGGAATGGGAGCATGAGGTTCGCATTGCACACTGACATTCACCACGCTTTGTTCGGCCGGGCCGAGCCGCCGCACTGCCACGAAGTGCGCTTCGGCCAGGTAACGCCCGACCGGCGGCAGGTGGCGCGCCTCCTCGGCGTACAGGACGACCGCCCGGCCCACCGCCGCTGGCTGCGGCTGATCGACGAACTGATCGAAGAGCTGGCGCCGCTGGCCGAGCCGCGCGGCCTCTACCGCATCGACCGCCTGCAGCGCCTCGACCGCCGCGAACTGCTCACCGAGTCCGGGGCGCGCTTCCGCGGCGCGGTGGCCGGCTTTCTGGCGGGAGCCCACCGCGTGGCGGCCTTCGTGGTCACCATCGGGCCGCAGCTCGAGAACCTGGCCCGCCGGTGGCTCAAGTCCGGTGACGTGATGCGCGGCACGATCGCCGACGCCATCGCCTCCGAGGCGGTCGAGTCGGCCGCCGGGCAGCTCCAGCAGATCGTCGCCCGCCAGGTGGCCGACGACGACGCCAGCGTCACGCCGCGCTACAGCCCCGGCTATTGCGGCATGAACGTCGACCAGCAGCAGCCGCTGTTCGCCTGGCTGCCGGCCGAGCGCATCGGCGTGCGCCTGAGCGAGAGCTGCCTGATGACGCCGATCAAGTCGATATCCGGCCTGATCGGCATCGGACCGCGCGCCGTGATCGGCCCGCAGAAGTACCCGTGCACGCGCTGCGCCAAGTCCGATTGCATGATGCGCCGCGCGCCGGCGGCGGTGGGCGCCGCCGGCCGGCTCGACGAACTCGTCGGCGCGCCGCGGCCATCCGGCCACGTTCACCGACCGGGGGCCGGGAAGTAAGCACCATGCCCATCGGCCAGCAACAGCTCGATCAATACCGTCGCGCCGGCTATACGGTGGCCCGCGGCCTGCTCGATCCGCCGACGCTGCGGGCCTGGCAGGAGCTGGTCGACGACTACGTGCGCCGGCAAACCGCCGACGGCCGCCGCCCCGAGCATCTCGACAAACCGCACCTGCACGATGCGCGCTTTCTCGAACTCTGTCGCTCTCCGGCGGTGCTCGAACTGGCCCGCGCCTTTCTGGGTCTCGACGTGCTGTTGTTCTCGACCCACCTGATCTGCAAGAGCGCCGGCGACGGCCTCGAAGTACCCTGGCACCAGGACGCCCACTTCTGGCCGCTCGAGCCGATGGAAGTCATCACCCTGTGGATCGCCCTCGACGACAGCACGCTGGAGAACGGCTGCATGCAGGTCATACCCGGCACGCACACCCTCGGCCCCCTGCCGCACCACGACGATCAGCACCCCCAGGACAAGGTGCTGCACGCCGCCCTGGCCGACGACTCGTTCGACCCCGGCGCGGCGGTGCCGGTCGAGCTGCGCGCCGGCGACTGTTCCGTCCACGCGCCCTACCTGATCCACGGCTCGGCCCGCAACACTTCCGATCGCCGCCGTTGCGGCCTTACCATGCGCCTGATGCCGACCACCACGCGGCTGCGGCGCGACGGCCCCCTGGCCCGCTGGTTCGGCGAGATGCCGCTCTATCTGCTGTGCGGCCGCGATCGAGCCGGCGTCAACGAACGGGTGATCACTTTGCCCTGAGGCCTCATTCAATAGACGGCCGGCCGGATCGCGGCCGGCAGCTCCCTGCGGACCGTCGAACGGGACTTTGCCGATGACGCCACATGAACCCAGCGGCTGGAACACCTGGGACTATCGCGGCTTCAACCGCTTCACGCTGCTCGAAAAGGGACGCCCGCGGCTGACCGTACACGTGGCGATCTGGGATCCCAGCGTGCCTCCGCCCGCTCCCGACAGCAAGCAGATCGGCAAGCTCTACCGCGACTTCCGCTGGAGCGACGTGCCGCGCGTCGGGCGCCACGGCCCGCTGGGACTGCCCGCCGAGCTGGAGTTCTCCGCCGGCCCGGGGCGCTATGCGCTGTCGGCCGACGACGCCGGCGGCGGCCTGCGGCTGGCGGTGCGGCCGCTGACCGCAGCCGGCCAGCGCGTGGTTTTTCTGCTCGCCGCCGCGCCCGAGCAGCCCGTGCGCCGTCGGGGGCCGGGCAGTGGCACCATCGCCGGCCTCGAGGTCGACCTCGCCGGAGCGTCCTGGCCGCACGACTACTTCCTCAACCTCGACCTGCCGTACGCCGTCGCGCCGCCGAATCAGC
>CAZRSM010000404.1:0-8821 GCA_964602755.1 uncultured Planctomycetales bacterium | reverse complement strand
CGGACCGGTTCTTCTTTGCGGCCGTCGCCAGGCAACTGGCCGACTGGGATCCCGCCGTCGATGGTCAGGAGCTGAGGCTGCCCGATCTGAGCTTCCAGCGCGACATTCTGCACGTCACCGACGTTGTGGAAGCCTACGCCTACCTGCTGGAGGAGGGCCGTCCCAGCGAGGCGTACAACATCTGCTCGGGCAAGTCGCACAGCGTGCGGCAGATCGTCGAGATGATCATCCGCGCCAGCGGCAAGCACGTGCAGCTCGTCGACGCCCCGGCGCCCGATGACGACGGCGAAGGCCACGCGCGCTGGTACTGGGGCGACTATGGCAAGATGGCCCGCGAGTTCGCCTGGGAGCCGCGCTTCACGCTCGAGCAGGCGGTCGGCGACCTGGTGGAGAGCTTTGCCGCGACCACGACCCCGTCGCTGGCAGGCCAGGGCTGACCAGCCATCCGGCCCAACCCCGCCGCCTACTTCACCCCCCGGACGCCCAGGCCCCGGGGGGACCTTTTTGCGCCAACCTGTGAACATCATTCACGGCGGGGCCTGGGGCGAGCACGGCCCTTGGGGTACCAGCCGACGGCTCGGGCCTTCGCAGGGCGGCATGTGCCGGGGCACCGGGCAGGCCCCGGTGGCCTGGGCGAAAAATGGCTGGCGGGCAAGCTGGGACTTGGCAGCGGGCGATATGTGCTATATATTACAACGCTCGCCGTGCCCAAGCGGGGGCAGTGTGTATTGTGTGCGGCGAGAGCCGGCCGGTCGTGGTCTGACCGGTCGGGGTGGCAAACGGCTTTGAATCGAGACAGTAACGAGCGGAGAGTCAAATGGCGGTCAAGTTGCGGCTCAAGCGCATGGGACGAACACACCGGTCGTTCTACCGGCTCGCCGCTATGGAATCGCGCAACCCGCGTGATGGGCGCGTGCTCGAAGAACTGGGCATCTACGATCCGCAGAACAAGGTCAAGGAGCAGCAGGTGCGGCTGAACACCGAGCGGATCAAGTACTGGCTCGGCGTGGGGGCGGTTCCGACCGAGACGGTCCGCAACCTGCTGAAGAAGAACGGCATCCCGATCAAGTGAGTCTGACTTGGCCAATGCCCGGATATCGTCATGCGCATCGACGTGCTTACACTGTTCCCGGAGGTCTTGCAGCCGTACTTCGCGGCCAGCATCCTCGGGCGCGCGCAGTCGGCCGGGCTGGTCGAGATCCACACCCACCAGTTGCGTGACTATTCGCGCGATCCCCACCGCAAGGTGGATGATCGACCCTTCGGCGGCGGTCCGGGCATGGTGCTGGCGTGCCAGCCGGTCTGCGACGCCGTCGAGGCGATAGAAGCCATGGACTCCCGTCAGGCCCTGCGAGTGCTGTTTACGCCGCAGGGTCAGCGTTTCGATCAGCGCCTGGCCAGCCGCTTTGCCCAGTGCGAGCGGCTGCTTCTGATTTGCGGCCACTACGAGGGCTACGACGAGCGGATCTGCGAGATCCTCCAGCCGCTGGAAGTGAGCCTGGGCGACTTCGTGATGACCGGAGGCGAGCCGGCGGCGCTGGCCGTGGTCGATGCGGTGGTGCGGCTGATCCCCGGCGTGCTGGGCAACGAGCAGTCTACCGACAGCGAGTCGTTCGCGGACGGCTCGCTCGAGTATCCACAATACACGCGGCCGCGGGTGTATCGCGGCCACGCGGTGCCCGAGGTGCTCCTCTCCGGCGATCACGCCGCGATCGAGGCCTGGCGCCGGGCACAGGCCGAGCAGCGGACGCGCCGACGCCGTCCCGACCTGCTGGCCCGCGAAGACAACAACAACGACGTAGTACGAATTGCCTGAGAATACTGGAAAGTGAGGCGGTCCGATGCGAAATCCCCTGTTCGACGTAGTTGAAAGCAAGTACCAGCGCAAGAACGACCTCGACTTCGAAATCGGGGATACAGTAGTCGTCACGCTGCGCATCATCGAAGGCCAGAAAGAGCGCCTGCAGGACTTCGAGGGGACCGTGATAGCCCGCCGGGGAGAAGGACTGGACGAGACCTTCACCGTGCGGCGCATCGTCGCCGACCAGGGCGTGGAACGCATCTTCCCGATCCACTCGCCCAAGATCGTTTCGATCAAGACCAAGCGCAGCGGCAAGGTGCGGCGTTGCAAGCTGTACTACCTGCGTGACCGCGTGGGCAAGGCCCGCCGGCTCAAGGCTCGCGTGGTGTCCGCCGCCCAGCGCAAGGCCGCCGAGGCCGCGAAGGCCGAGAAGCAGCGCAAGCTGGCTGAGGCCGCCGAGACCGCCCAGGCCGCCAGCGCCGATTCGGCCGCAGAGCAGGCCGCCGAACCGGCTACCGCCTAGAGCCGCCCGCCGTCGTCATGGGAACGCCTCCGGTGGCCGACCAGCGACACGAGCTGGCTGTCCTGGGTGAACGGATCGCCGAAAAGCATCTGCGCCGTGCCGGCTACAAGTTGCTGGCGCGGCGTTTCTCTGCGCCGGTCGGCGAGATCGACCTGGTGATGCGCGCGGGGCAGACGCTGGTTTTCGTCGAGGTCAAGACGCAGCGCGACGAGCGGTTCGGCTTTGCGGTCGACCGCCTCACCAGCGCCAAGCGCCGCCGACTGATTCGCGCCGCCCGCTGCTATGTGTCGCAGCTACGCGGACCGGCCCCGCCGTGCAGATTCGACCTGGTGACGGTGATCGTGCCGGCCGACGGTTCCGAGCCGCGGGTCACGCACTATCCCGATGCCTTCGCACCCGAGCGGTGGTAGGGGGCAGGCAGGGGGGGCAGCACCGCACGGCACGAAGCGCGCCCCGACTCGCCCTCACGGCTGCCATGCGCAGTAGTACGGGCGAGCAGTGCGCTTAGTTGCAATCGACGCCGTATTCGGCCAGCAGGATGGCCAGGTCGCCCAGATCGACGTCGCCGTCGCTTTCGAAATCGCCCTGGTCGTAGGTGGCGCCGGCGGTCAGGCCGTAGTTGGCCAGCAGGATGGCGAGGTCGCCCAGGTCGACGATCAGGTTGCCGTCGAGGTCGCCCAGCACGCGGACGGTGACGGTGGTGCTGGCGTTGGCGGTGCGGCCGCAGGAGTCGGTGGCCTGCCAGTTGACCACCACCGGCGAGTTGATCGCGTCGAACGAGTCGAGCAGGGTGGTCTTGCCGTCGCTGCGGCTCCAGGCGAGGTCGATCTGGCCGCTGGGGGTGCAGTTGTCGCTCACGTCGGCCGACAGGCTCAGCGTCGTTCCGCAGACGCCACCCTGTACGAAGACTTCCGTATCAGGCGTGGGTGTCAGGACCGGCGGCGTGGAGTCGATCGTCAGCGCCGGCAGGTCGCTGGTCTGCACGAACATCGGAGCGCCGGTGTCGGCGGTCAGGTCCACCGCCGGACTGGCCGAGCGGAAACTCACCAGCCCCGCCGTGTCGCACACTTCAGAGAGCGTCACGAAGCGCAGCACCGCCATGGGCACGGGGCTGGTCGTGCCGCTCTGGCCGGCCGGTACCGCCACCGCGTAGTCCACCAGGCCGTTGGGTTCATCGACGATCTCGGCGATCTCGGTTTCGAAGGGATTGTTGGGATCGTTGCCGTTGGGATCGCCCGGGTCGGCCTGCACGAAGCCCAGGACCGCGGGATCGTACGACAGGTGGAACTGCCCCTGCGCCACGCTTTGGCCGGCGTCGTTGAGCCGGATCGTAACTGCCAGCTCCTGGCCCAGTTCGGCGCACGTCACGGCGCTCTCCAGCGCCACGGCGGCCTGGAAGTAGGCCTGGCATTCGTCGGGGATCGAGTCGCCGTCGAAGTCGCGCGACGTACCGCTGTTGATGTCGCAGGTGTCGAATACGCCGTTGGCGTTGCAGTCGCGGTTGGAGGTGTGGCAGCGCAGCAGCCAGTTGCCCGGCAGGCCGTAGGCCTCGATGCGCTCCGGCGGAGTGGGGTTGGCCGACAGATCGGCGAGGTTGTTGCCGACCGCGAACCAGGACTCGCTGGGGATTCCGCTGTCGAGGTCCAGAGCGGCGGGGTGATGTGTGGCACCGTGGTTGATGTAGACCCCAACGAAAAAGCTGTCGCCGTCGCTGCCCACATGCGTGGACGGAACGCTAAATGACACGAAGCTGTTCGGTTCCGTGTAGCTGGTTACCACCGGGCCGACGGTCCTCACCAGCACGGCGTTATTGGGGTCGCCATCGTTGTCGGGGTCGGTCCAGATCGCCAGCGATGCTTCGACGCCGACCGGCGTCTGGCCCCAGGCGACGTCGATTTGAGTAATGTACTCGTTGCCGCCGACCACGACGTAACGCGACAGCCAGATGAAATCACCGCCACCCGAAGCGCCGACCGAAGCCTCTGCCGTTCCGTCCTGCAGCGAGTACTGCAGCGCGGCGATGTCGCACTCGTCGGGCACGCCGTTGCCGTCGCAGTCGGCGCTCAGCCCGCTGGCGATGTCGTTGGGATCGGGCAGGCCGTTGCCGTTGCAGTCGCCGGGAACCTGGGCCGACGCCGCGCCGCCGACTGCCCCGATCGCCAAGGCGGCCAGGGCGATCCGGGCGGCCGGCCGTGAACGGTTACAGAAAGATGCAGTCAACATACCTGAGCTCGCTGTCTGTTGCCCAGCGTCTCCTGAGAACCACCAGTCAGCAGTAAACAACCACTGTCCGCAGACGGGACTCGCCGTGAACTCGGCCGCAGCCGGATGACAGGTGCAGAGCTCCCTCGCTCGAACCGCACCCCGCCGAAAACACGTGTTTTGGTACGGCCCCTGGAAACACGTTAGCAGGCGCGGGGGCACGATTCAAACAAAAAGATCGCCGCCCGCGCACATGCCCGATAATACGCCGGGTATTGGCCCGGGAACGGTCGGTGGCCGCGGGCCGGCAGGGGGGCCGATTCGCGCGGGCCGGCAAGGCAGCGGATCCGGATGCTTCTCAAGCCGATCCGGGCGGCTCTTGGGCGTTGATCTCGTCGAGCAGCTCGACCGCGCGGCGCAGGTGGGGGATGACGATCGAGCCGCCCACGATCAGCCCCACGTTGAACACCTCGAAGAGCTGCTCGTCGGTGACGCCCAGTTCCTTGCAGCGTATGACGTGATAGGCGATGCAGTCGTCGCAGCGCAGCACCAGCGAGGCCGCCAGCCCGGCGATCTCCTTGGTGCGGGCGTCCAGCGCTCCGTCCTCGTAGGCTTTCGCATCCAGCGTGAAGAAGCGGTTGATCGGCAGATGCCCGGCTTCGAGGATGCGGGCATTCATTTTCTCGCGATATTCGCGAAATCGACGCAGACGTTCGCTCATCGGTTTTTCTCCGGCCGCTCACAAAGGGCTGACCAAGTATAGCGGCGGTGGTCTGGCTTGACGCTGCGCGGTCGCGTACTGACAATCGCACCACCGACGCGGTGGTCGATAGAGAGCAGGGGTCGATGGCTGCCAACGAGCATTCCGATTCATCTGCGACCGATAACAGCGGCCCGCCGTTGCCGGTGCGCCCCCTGCGAGCCGATCTGCTGCTGATGCTGCTGCTGACGACGGCCACGACCGTGGCGCTGTCGCTGGTCCAGGCTCCGATCGAAATCTGGCCGCTGGCGCTGGTGGCCCTGGCGCCGTGGACGGTGGCGGTCTGCCGCGTTCAGCGCCCCTGGGTGATCCACTGGGGCAGCTACCTGTTGGGCAGTCTGTACTTCCTGGTCAACCTCAAGTGGCTCATGCCCGTGACCGGTTTGGGCTATGTGGCCCTGGCTTTTTACCTGGGGCTGTACTGGCCCCTGGCGGCTTGGGCGATCCGCACGGGACGGCGGGCGCGGATCACGCCGGCGCTGAGTCTGCCGGTGGTATGGGTGGCCTGCGAATACCTGCGGGGCTGGGTGATGACCGGCTTCCCGTGGCTGTTCGTGGCCCATGCTTTTTACCGGCAGGTGGTGCTGATCCAGGTGGCCGACCTGGTGGGGGCCTACGGCGTCACGTTCCTGGCGGTGATGGTCAGCGGCACCATCGCGGTGTGGGTGCTGCGTTTCTGGCCCGGCCCGCAGGCCGGCGATCGGCCCCGGCGCGCCACCGCCGTTACGGCCACGCTGGTGACGCTGGCGCTGCTGGTCGGCAACTACCTTTACGGCCGCTATCGGATGGGGCAGGAGCAGTTCGTCGACGGGCCGCGCGTGGCGGTCATTCAGGAAGACTTCCCGCTCTCGAGCACGCCGCCCTACAGCGAGAACCGCATGGTGGTCTTCGCGCGGCACATGGCCCTGGCCGCCGCGGCCATGCAGGAAAAACCCGATGTGGTTCTCTTCCCGGAGACGGCCTGGTCGTCGATCCAGAACCACGAGTTCGTGGAACGCGCCCGCGAGATCGCCCCCGACATGCCCATGGACGCCTGGACCTACGGCAAGCTCTGCCACGAGGCCACCGCCGCCTTCGCCCGCGGCGACTACTCGGCGGTCAACCGCGTGATCGCGCGCTTCGAGAACGATCTCAACCGCGGCCAGCCCGGGGCGGGGCGCATCGAGCTGCCGCGCCTGCCGGCGGCCGCCGGCCCGCCCGTGACGGTGGTGCTGGGCGTGGTGGCGGTCGAGACCTCGCCGGCCGAGGTCTATCCGCGCCTGAAGCGCTTCAATTCGGTAGTGGTCTACAACCCCGACGGCACGCAGCGCCGCGAGCGCTATGACAAGATCCACCTGGTGCCCTTCGGCGAGTTCGTGCCGTTCCGCAACGCGCGCGTGCTGGGCTTCGACCTGCACTGGCTCTACCGGCTGCTCAACAGCCTCAGCCCGTTCAGCGAGGGCGGCACGGTGGAATACTCGCTGTGGCGCGGCGACGAGCTGACCGCTTTCCCTCTCACGGCCGGCGGGCGGCTGTGGCACTTCGGCACGCCGATCTGCTACGAGGACACCGTGGCGTCGCTGATCCGGGATTACACCTGGGCCGGCGGGAAGCGACGCGTCGACTTCCTGCTCAATGTGAGCAACGATGGGTGGTTCCAGCACAGCGAGGAGCTGGCCCAGCACCTGGCCATCTGCGTGTTCAGGGCGGTCGAAAGCCGGGTGGGCATCGCCCGGGCGGTCAACACGGGCATCAGCGGCTTCATCGACCCCGCCGGACGGCTCTACAGCCTGGTCGAGCGCGACGGGCAGACCACCGGCCCGGGCATCACGGGCTACCGCGTGGACGCCGTCAAGGTCGATCGTCGACGGCCGGCGTATGCTCGCACCGGCGACTGGTTTGCCATAACGTGTGTGGTGCTGACAGCCCTGCTGTGGGGCGGGGCGATCGTAACGCGCTGGATCCTGGCCGCCGAACGCCACCTGATTGAGCGTTTCGCCAGGCGCAAGAAGACGAGCAAACCATGATTCGGACGAGCGACAAGCTATTGCGCGTTTCGCACCGGCCGGTGTTTGTGGTGCTGGCCGCGGCAGGGGCCTTGGGGCTGCTGCTGACGGGTTGCCGTTCGCCGGCCGGGCCGAGCCTGAGTACCGACCGCGTGCAGTTGCGCAACCGCTCGCTGGCGTTGTTGCAGCGGGCGGCCGACAGCCCGTTGCCGGTGGTGCGGGCCAACGCGATCGAGGCCCTGGTCGACGTGGCCCCGCGCCAGTCACTGCCGCTGTTTCGTGGCTCCTTGCAGTCGGCCAACCCGCTGGTGCGCTACGCCGCCTGCGTGGCCCTGGGCGACCTGCGCGACCGGGCGTCGCTGGACGCCTTCCGGCGGCTGGTCTCCAGCGCGGATCACCACGTGCGCATCGGAGCGGCCTACGCGGCCTATCGCTGCGGGTTGCCGGGCGCGGCGCGCATCCTGGTCGATGCGCTCAACAACGATCCCGACGAGAAGATCCGGGCCGATGCCGCCTTCCTGATCGGCAAGCTGGGTGAAAAGAAGGCCGTCAAGCGGCTGCGGCTGGCGATGCGGCGCGAGAAGTCGACGTACGTCCAGGCGCATATCGTGGCGGCCATGGCCACGCTGGGCGACGACGAGTCGCTTGACGCACTGGTCTACTATACCCAGAGCGATATCACCTCGCGGATCATCGCCTTGCAGACGCTCGATCGCATCGCCCCGGCGCGGGCCCGTGGCGCGCTGCTGCGGCTGCTGAACGACGACCAGGCCTATATCCAGATTCGCCTGCTGGCGGCGAGGGCGCTGGCCCGGCTGGGCGATCGCTCGGGCCTGGAGCTCTGCCTGCGACACCTGACCCACAAAGCCGACAAGCCCGAAGAAACCATGCAGATCAGGGTCAACGCCGCCCTGGGGCTGGGTGCCATGGGCAGCGCCAAGGCGCTGCCGGCGCTCGAGAAGCTGGCCGGCGACCAGAGCGATCCGCAGGTGCAGGTCGCCGCGGCGTACGCGATCTGCCAGATCTGCCGCTGACTCCCGGACCCACCAGCGACACCTGTTACGACCACATCCGTCGGCGGTAGCGTTCTTGCCGGGCGGCGCGGCGTTCCGCGGGCGGCACGTGTCCGCTGGCTTCGACCCCCCTGTAAGTCCCCCCTGGGAGGGGGGACGGTCGGCGGGCGCAGTCTGTAGGGCGGGCACTGCCCACCAGCCAGAGGACGAAGCTGCGTAGGGACACAGGGATCAGGGATCAGGGATTAAGGGATTAAGGGATTAAGAGGCTGTATTCGCTGGGCTGCGCGCGTGCCGCCAGGCTCCCCTCCCTCGCAGGGGAGGGTGGAAGGTTGCGAATGAAGAATGGCGAATGCCGAATGGCGGATTGTTGCATTGGGCTGGCGGTGCGGCTATCCACAGGCCGCTCGTGTTCGCTGGCTTCGACCCCCCTGTAAGTCCCCCCTGGAAGGGGGGACGATCGGCGGGCGTTGCCGTGTTGCATTCGCGGTGGGCGGTGCCCACCCTGCGTCTTGGCGTTTCTTGGCGTCCTTGGCG
>CAZRSM010000403.1:0-2086 GCA_964602755.1 uncultured Planctomycetales bacterium | reverse complement strand
CAACCGATAGGAAAATATGTATTGGCCAAAGCTGCCCAAGCCAGTTCGGTCTGAAGCGGGCGTAATTCAGTGGTAGAATGCCAGCTTCCCAAGCTGGACGTCGTGGGTTCGAATCCCATCGCCCGCTGTTGACATAAGGTACGCTGCCCCCTGAGCTTAGGGGACCTGCCCGAATCGGCAGAGCGGCCTGGAACCCGAGAATAGCGCGGTGTGACACCGCGCTATTGTGGTTCGGAGGTCCGCGATGCCGATCAAGAGACGCCGAAGGATCTGTAAACCGCCCGCCTATCGTCGCCGGAAAGACTCCGATCAGGCACTCGTCACGCTCACGGATTCGGCCACCGGTCGCCGCCGGGACTACTGGCTCGGCGAGTACGGCACGCCCGAGAGCCGCGAACGCTACCACCGGCTGATCGCCGAGTGGGAAGCCCGGGGGCGGCGTCTCCCGCTCCCGACATCCGTCGCGCCCGAAAACACCCCCGAGAGCGGCCTGACGGTGACGGAGATGGTTCATCAATACTGGTCCTGGGCCCGGTCCTACTACCACCGAACCAGGGCCGGCGCCGTCAAGAGCGCGATTCGACTGCTGCGTCGCTTCTATGGGCACACTCCGGCGGCATCCTTCGGCCCGAAGAAGCTGCGATGGCTTCGAGAGCAGATGATCCGCGGCGAGGACCTGAGCCGGCCGTGGTCGCGCAAGTACATCAACGTGCAGGTGCAGCGGATTCGTCGCATGTTCAAGTGGGCCGCGTGTGAGGAACTCGTGCCGGTGACCGTCTACCAGTCGCTTTGCACGGTCGAGCCGCTGCGGCGTGGCGAGACGATGAACGTCATCGCCCCGCCCAGGACGAGAAAGAGCTGGCTTGTGCTGGGCCTGGCGATGGCCGTCGCCACCGGCCGGCGGTGGCTCAGGGCATCCACTGCCGCCCTTCAGACGCGAACTGCGCCCTCGAGCCCCCAAGCGCTCGCACGTTACACTGCGCGTAACGGGCCTGGGAACAATCCCGGTTGAAAGGGCCGCAATCCAGGACGCCAAGAATGCGAAAGCCGAGACAAGAACGCCAAGTGTTGCTATGGCATGTACTTGCAAAACAAAAAAAACGCTTGCCACCCGGACTGACGTGTCTCATATTTTATGGTGTAGCGAGGCATTCCCGCTCGGCGTGAAGGGCGGGGTAGGAACATCTGTCCAGGAGATTTCAAAACGGATCAGGCGAAGCCAAGTTGGACGGCGATGGTCGCGGGGCTGGCGATGGCAGTCGGGTTCCTCGTTGGGGAGAGCGCCGCGCCGGGCGGCCCGGCGTTTCCCATGCCGGCCGTCGTGACGGATAGTTCGCCTGCGGCGGGCGGCGTGGCCGGGGAAGGCGAGTCCAGCAGGTACCCGAAGCACTGCGATTCGGACGAGCTCCAGGACAAGAGCTGCACGGCACCCGGCGAATGCGTCAACGCATGTGCGTTCTGGTGTAGCGAGTCGAAATCCACGTGCTACCGCTGTTGCGTAGCGTTCTCCCGCAGCAACACGGCATTCGAAACCTGCCGACCGCTGTGTGACGACGTCTGGCCTGACGAAGAGTGAAACGCCGAACGCGGTTGACGCCGGTTCGCGGCACGCGGAGGTACATGGCGATGATGGTCCCGACTCGATTACCCCTGGTCCTGTGCCTGGCCGTGGCGGCCACGGCGCGATCGCCCGCTGATGATCCGCGGGGCCCGGCAGCGCGGTTGCCTGCGACGTACACGGTCCCGCGTGATCCGGTCCTGGCGCTGGAGCAAGAGGAGCAGTGGGCCGCGGAAGCCGGCACGCTGTCGCTTTCCGAAGCGTATCCCGCGGGGTGGAAAGCCCTCCAAGCCGGCTGGGACGCGCTGCTGACGGCCGGCGGCCGGCCGCGCGGGTCGCTGGCGCAGGTCGCCCGCGGATTGTGGAGCGACTACGGCCAGGCAGACTTGAACTTTGCCAATCAGATCTATCTCACTTTCGTACTGCGGGAAGAGCTGCGCAGGAGACAGGTCGAGATCGGGGAGGCCGAGCGAGAGCGGGTGCTTTCCCTGCTGCTGGCGTATGTCGAAGCGGGAGGCGCCGACGTGT
>CAZRSM010000402.1:0-2079 GCA_964602755.1 uncultured Planctomycetales bacterium | reverse complement strand
GCCGTCCTGCAACGGCAACTCCTCCGGCACCTGTACGTCGGGCGGCGGTTCGAAGCCGATGCGGTGCCCGTGCTCGCCCCACACCGGGCGGCGCGAATCGACGATCGCGCCGTCGTGGCACCCCAGGCAGTTGCGCGGCCGCGTGACCGCCGGGTGCTCGGGCGAGGTCTCGGGCGGTTCCATCAGGCGCGTGCCCACGCCGCGCGAGAACGGTTCGAGCCACTCGATGTGGCAGGCGGCGCAGGTGCGCGGCTGGGCCGTGCCGGCGGCCTGCGTACGCGCCGCCAGGTTCAGGCCGATGGCCTTGGGGTCGTACGTCACGCGCAACTTGCGCACGCGGTTGGGCATCAGCTCGGCGATGTACAGGTCGCCGTTGGCGTCGATGGCGATGCCGAAGGGCGTATCGAACCTGATCATCCGCCCGGCACCGTCGCGCAGCACATCGGGCAGGATACCGTTGGGGCGGAAGATCTGGATCACCGACAGCGCGGCGTCGGCCACCCACACGTTGCCGCGCCGATCGATGGCCACGCCGCGCGGGCGATACAGGTTGCCCAGATCGGCTCCGTAGGCCCCGATCGAGCCGACCACGCGGCCTTCCTCGTCGAGCACCTGCACGCGCCCGTTGAGAGCCTCGGTGATCAGCGTGTCGCCGCGCTGGTTGGTGGTGGCCATGACGGGATAGTCGAACTGCCCCAGCGACTGGCCGCGCTGGCCGATCTCGAGCCGGCTGCCGTCCTCGAGGCCGATACGCAGCACGCGGTGATTGTCGTTGTCGACGATCCACACGTAGTCGCCCTCGGGGCAGGGCGTGACGTCGGTGATGTCGACCGGCACACCGCCTTCGGGCGGCTCGACCACGAACAGCCCGCAGTCTTCACCGTCGGCCGTGAGACACACCACCCGCCGATTGCCCGTGTCGGCGATCCACACCCGGCCGGCGGCGTCGACCTTGACGCTCAGGGGCCGCGACAGCGGCTGGCCGTAGACCGTGGTGATTTCCGCCCGGAAAGTGCCGTCGTTGTCGAAGACCAGCACGCGGTCACGCACACCGTCGGCCACGTAGACCGTGCCGTCGGGCGCCACGCTCACGCCGGTGGGCATGAGCAGGCCCGGCTGGCCCGGATAGACGTACTCTGTCACCGGCTCGGCCCGGTAGGGCCACGATCCGGCCGGGTGATCACCTGGCCCGCTGTTTTCCTGGGCTGTGCCGTCGCGCACTGCCAGCAGCGCCAGCCCCGTGATGATCAGCAGGCCCAACAGGCGACCCGGCGGACGCGACGCGACGATCGGCATGTGCTGCTCGTCGGTCATTGCTGACTCGGTGCGGTACCCGGTTCGCGCTCTTCGCCCGGACCGATGAAGCCGGGCAGGTACAGCGGTCGGCCTTCGCGAATGTCCTGGATGGCCTTGAAGATCCAGCGTTCGTACAGCGAGCGAATGCGGGGCGCAGGATAGCCGACCGTGCTCAGGTCGACCAGACTGGTTTCCCGCCGGTGGCAGGCCGTGCAACGCAGCGTCTCGGGCGCCCGCAACGTGTGCAGCTTGTCGGCCAGCGCCTTGCGCTGCCCGGGCGAGAGCTGATCCTGACGCGCCAGGAAGTCGGCGACGGCCTGCTGCGCGCCGGGATGCTGGAGCAGCGGCTGGCCGGTCCGCTCGTCGAGCAGGGCCAGCTTCCTGCCGTATTCGCCGTGGAAATACGATGGCAGTTGCACGGGCAGCTCGGACAGCAGCTTGCGGAAACGCTCGCTCGAATAGCGGTATCCATCCAGTTGCGCCGCCAGCTCGCGCAAGCCGCGCAGCTCGTCGGCGTCACGCGCCGCCCGACGCACCAGCCGCACGATGTGCTTCTGGTCGGCCGGCGTGGGCTGCTCGAGGGCCCGCTGCCCGGCCGGCGACAAACACCAGGCATACGCCTCCAGCAGCGCCGGCGGCCCGGTGGCCTGCCCGGTCTGCAGGTCGTACCACGTCAGCGGACGCGGTACCTCGTCGCTGCGGAAATGGCACACGCCGCAATGGATGCTCGTGGCGTGCATGTTCAGAAAGGCCCGCACCTCCTTGTGGCGGTTGTGCGGCAAC
>CAZRSM010000401.1:0-7698 GCA_964602755.1 uncultured Planctomycetales bacterium | reverse complement strand
CCGAGCGCTTCCTGGGCGAGGCCGTCAAGGAAGTGGTCACGCACGAAGTGGGCCACACGCTGGGGCTTCGGCACAACTTCAAGGCTTCGGCCTGGCTGAGCCTGGAAGAGATCAAGAAGCGCCGCGACACCACCGACGAGCCGACCTGCGCCTCGGTGATGGACTACAACCCGCTGCTGTTCTTCGACGGCGACAAGCCCGAGAGCATGCGGCACTTCGTCACGCCCGGCATCGGCCCGTACGACTTCTGGGCCATCGAGTACGGCTACGCCGTGCCGGAAAAGGGCAAGAGCGAAAAGCAGATGCTGGCCGAGATCGCCTCACGCTGCACGCAGCCGGGGCTGGACTACGCCACCGACGAAGACACGGTGGGCGTTTTCTCGCCCGATCCGCTGAGCAACCGCTTCGACATGGGTGCCAACCCGGTCGACTGGGCCCAGTCGCGCATCAAGCTGGTCGACAAGCTGCTGCCGACCATCCTGGACTGGTCGGTCAGGAAGGGCGAGTCGCGCTACTTCGCCCGCCGGGCCTTCCAGACCCTGTGGTTCGAGAAGGTGCGCAACTTCGAGTTCGTGGCGCGCGTGGTCAGCGGCCAGTACTTCCATCGCGACCACAAGGGCGATCCGGACGCCCGCCCGGCCTTCGTGCCGGTGGACCCCAGGGAGCAACGCCGCGCCCTGCAGACGCTGGCCAGGACGGTGCTCTCCGATGGCTTTTTCGAGCTCGACCCGCAGGTGCTCAACAACCTGCCGCCCTCGCGCTGGGGTACGCTCAACCGCTGGCCCACGGTCTCGCTGGAGTTCCCGGTGCACGACTTCATCCTGCGGCTGCAGAGCTGGGCCATGTTCGACCTGCTCAGCCCGCCGGTGTTCCAGCGCATCTACGACGGCGAGCTCAAGACCACCGGCAAGGACAAGTTCACGCTGGCCGAGTACCTGACCACCTTGCGCCAGATGACCTTCTCCGAGCTGCGCGACGGCAAGCGGCCGGCGACCAACGCCCAGCCGCTGATCAGCTCGATCCGCCGCAACCTCCAGCGGGCTTATCTCGACGTGATGATCGCCTATGCCCGCCAGCGGCCCGGCGCACTGTTTTCGCCGGACATCACCAGCATGGTTCGCCAGTCGTTGCGCGAGCTGAGCGGCGAAATCGAGGCGGCGGTCAAGAAGCGCGGCGGCTGGAAGAAGCTCGACTTCGCCTCGCGGGCGCACCTGATGGACTGCAAGTCGCGCATCGACCGCGCGCTCAACGCCCAGTTCCAGGAGCGCTAGCGGCCAGGACACAGACCGCGACCGTGCCGTAACCCGGCCGGTCCGCGAGTCGCTCTGACTCTGAGTCGGTACCCGGCGACGGCCGGGCGGGTAAGCGACCCGCTCGGCCGTCGCGCCATTGGCGGCCGGTGTCGCCGGTTGCGGGCATGTGCCGGCTTGTGCGGAGTGCTAAAAGGCATTCTGTCGGCCGGCGCGGGTTGGTAACATGGAATCGCGGCGAGCATGTCGGTGTGCGGCGGCCTTTCGAAACAATTGCGCGACCAACTCTGGAAGGACAGTGAGTCATGTATGCGAATATGACAGACAAGACGGGCAAGTTGGCCGTGGTGGTAGTACTGATCGGCGCCTCCTGCGCGGTCAGCCTGGGACAAGCGACCGGGATGGCGGCGTTTCTGGCCAACAACGGCAACCTGGAGGGCAGCGTGACGTCGTACGGTTTCGCGCCCGACGGTTCGCTGATCTTCGTCGACAAGGTCATCACCGGGCAGCGGGCCAGCATCTACGACTACGAGCCGGGCTGCAACGCCTACTCGATCGCGCTGAGCCCCAACGGCCGCTACCTGGCCACCGGACACGCCAGCAGTGACGATCCGATCCAGCAGATCACGATTCTGGAGGTTGCCGACGACGGCACGCTGTCGATCGTGCTCGAATACCCGGCGCCCGATACGCCCATGGACGTCGAGTGGATCAGCGACCGTTACCTGGCGGCGCTGCGTACCGAGCTGGGCATCACCAACCAGGTCATCACCTACGAGTTCGACCCCGCCGGCCCGAGCCTGACCGAGATCGACCGCGGCGACTGCAACACGTTCACCACCTCGCTGGCGCTGCATCCTTCGGGCAAGTATCTCTACGCCGGCGATTCGATGGCCAACGCGATCTACTTTTTCAACGTGGGCACCGACGGGACGCTGACCGCCGCCGGCACGTACTACAGTGGTGCCACCTATCCACTGAGCGTGATCGTCTCACCCGACGGCACCAAGCTGTATGCCTTCGGCGGAATCAGCTCGGGCGGCCACGCGGTGCTGGGCTATCACATTCTGGCCGACGGGACGCTGAGCCCGATGAGCGGGTCGCCGTTCTATTCGCCGGGTTCGTCGCCCAAGGACGGCACTTTCTCGGTCGACTCGTCGATCCTGTTCGTCGGCCACGGCAGCGACGCCACCGTGCGCTCGTTCCTGATCGATCCGACCAGCGGTGCCCTGACCTACACCGGTAACACCTTCGACGTGGGCATCCAGGGCGAGCTGGGTGATCTGAAGGTGCTGGGCGACTACCTGCTGGTGTCGGACAACTACTACTACGACACCGGGCTGTACTCCTTCACCATCGGCCCCGACGGCTCGATGAGCGCCAACGGCGGGATCGTCAGTTCGCAAGGCATCGGACCGCGCGAGATCGCCGGCTGGCTGGGCGTCCAGTGCCCGGCCGATCTCGACGGCGACGGCCAGGTGGGCCTCTCCGACCTGGCGCTGCTGCTGGCCTCGTACAACCTGTGCGCCGGCGACCCGGGCTATCTGCCCGATGCCGACCTCGATCACGACGGCTGCGTCAACCTGGCCGACCTGTCGCTGATGCTCTCGGCCTACGGGCCGTGCTGATCCGCGAGCGGGTCGACTGCCTGCCGGATGGCACTTTGCAACTCGCCCACGCGGCCGCTGCCGCGTCGCGTCAGCCGCGTCGTGCCGGTGACCGACTGCTTGTCATGATCGCCGGCATGGGGTAAATGGCGGCTTATGAGCCGCCGCCGCCGACAGACTGCCGCCGACGGGAAGGCCCCTGACGGAGGGGCCGGGTCGGCGCGGTCGCGCCCGGCGGCGCGGTGGGTGCTGCTGACGGCGGTGGTGCTGGGGCTGATTGCCCGGGGGGTGAGCCTCTGGCTGGCGCCGCAATATGCCTACCTGCCTGACCATCTCAGCAACATGGGCTGGGCCACCTACGCCGTCGCGCACGGGCCGTGGCACATCTACGATCTGCCCAAGGGCCAGCCGCTGGTGGTGCAGGTCTACGACCCGCGGGCCGGGCGCTTCGTGCGGCAGGTTCGCTTCAACGCCCACCCCTGCAACTATCCGCCGGCCAGCGTCTACCTGTTCTGGCTCGAGGGGCTCACCTGGCACGCCCTGGACCACGAGGTGGTCAGCGTCAAGGTGCCGCCCCGCTATGCGCGGCGCATGGGGCTGGGGCCGGCGGTCAGCTCGCGGCTGATCAACACGCGCGTGGCGCGCCTGGCCGACGCCTTGCCGGGGCTGGTTTTCGACGGGCTGCTGGCCTGGGGCGTGGCGGGCCTGCTGGCGGCCCTGGGCGCCAGCCGCTGGCGGCAGACGCTGGCGGCGAGCCTGGTGCTGGTCGCGCCGCCGATCTTTCTCGACTCGGCCCTCTGGAACCAGGCCGACTCGTGGATCACCTGCCTGCTGGTCTGGACGCTGGTGATGTTGCTGCGCCGCCGGATGTGGTGGGCCGGCGTGCTCTACGGTGTGGCGCTGATGACCAAGCCGCAGGCGATCATCTTCGTGCCGGTGATCGCGTACGTGCTGGTGGCGCTGCGGTTCGGTCCGGGCGGCACGTGGCGGCGTGTGGCGGAGGTGTGGAAGTCGCTGCGGGCGCTGGGGCTGACGGTGGCGGCGAACGCCGGCCCGTTCATGGCGACCGACGCCCGGGCTGCGAACAACCCCCACGGGGCCTGGCGCTGGCTGCAGCGCAGCTATGTCGAGACCATCGGCAAACCGGCCTACGCCCGCACCACGCTGTCGGCGTTCAACATCTGGTGGTTCGATCTGCTCTCGCACGAGGTGCCGCGCAATGCCGCCGAGCGCGACAACGCCTGGAGCTCGCAGACGCCGCTGGGCGGGCTGAGCAAGGCGGCCTGGGGCAAGCTGCTGCTGGCACTGGGCGTGCTGGCGGCGCTGGTGATCGGCGGCTGGCGCGGCCGCTGGGAGCCGGTCAGTTGGGTGCAGGTGGCGTTCCTGATCACGCTGGCGGCCTTCGTCCTGCCGACCAGCGTGCACGAACGCTACGTGTACTACTGCATACCGCTGGCGATCGCGCTGGCCTGCTGCCAGCGGCGCTGGATACCGCCGCTGCTGGGGCTGCTGCTGGTGGGCACCGGCGAGATGCTCTCGTACCGCTGGGCGGCCTGGCCGCGCGACGTGGGGCTGGGAGCCGCGGGGCCGGCGCGGCCGTTTTCGCTGCTGCTGGCGGCCATCGCTGTGGGCTCGCTGGTTTACGGCTATCTCGCCGCCGCCTGGCCTGGGACAGGCCCGGGGCGCGGTTCTGCAGGTGGTCGGCGGGACTGAGGCGGCCCGGCGGGACATGGGCTACAATCCGCCGACTGTTGTTCGTTCGACCAACGTGGCAAAAGGGGCCGGGCCGCGAGCAGGCGGCCAGGTAGAAGGAGTCGTGATGGAACGCACGTTGATCATCTTCAAGCCGGACGCGGTCAATCGTCTGCTGGTGGGGCGGATCCTGGCGCGCTTCGAGGACAAGGGTCTGCGGATCGCCGCCATGAAGTTGCAGCAGTCGCCGCGCGAGCAGGTGGAGAAGCACTACGAGGTCCACCGCGAGCGGCCGTTCTACAAGTCATTAGTGGATTTCATGACCTCCGGGCCGGTGATACTGGCGGTGCTGGAAGGTCCGCAGGCCATCAGCGTGGTGCGCAACCTGCTTGGGGCCACCGACGGGCGCGAGGCCGCCCCGGGCACCATCCGCGGCGACTTCGGCCTCGACAAGCAGTACAACCTGGTACATGCCAGCGACGGTCCGGAGACCGCCAGGAAGGAAATCGAGTTGTTCTTTGCGCCCGAGGAGATCGTCTCGTACACCCGGGCTGCTGATCGCTGGATTGTCAGCCAATAACAGCGAGGTCGAAGATGACCATCAAGGCCATCGACAGCCTGGCGCCCCGGCCGGTCGCAATGGAGGGCGCCAGCGACGTGAGCATGCGCATGCTGATCGGGCCGCAGGACGGCGCCGCCACGTTCCACATGCGCCACTTCGAGCTGCAACCCGGCGGCCATACCCCGCACCACAGCCACGACTACGAACACGAGGTGCTGGTGCTCAAGGGGCGCCTGCTGGCGTGCTCTGACGCCGGCGAGCAGGAAGTCGGCCCGCGCTCGGTGGTGTGGGTGCCGGCCAACGAGACGCACCAGTTCCGCAATCCCTTCGACGAGCCGGCCGAGTTCATCTGCCTGATTCCGGCCCCGCGGTGTTGCTGCTGAGGACCGGAAGCGTCGCTCAGGTACGGTCGTCCGAGGTCGCGGGCCCAGCGGCCGGGGCGTCGATCAGGCTGATGAGCGTCTCGCCGGGGGCCGCCTGCGGGGGCTGGTCGGCGGCGATCACCCGCAACCGGCCGTTGGGCTGCCGTACGAACAACGGCAAAGCCGCCGAGCCGTGCATGGCGGTGAAGGCCGTGTAATCGAACTGCTCGCTGAGCGTCGTAGCTTTGATCGTGGCGCCGGCGGCGAAGCGCCGGGCCAGCTCAGCGTAGGTGGCGTGCTCGCCGAACAGCCAGCGGCCCTGCATGTGCTTGTGCATTTCGCGGCCGGACTGGCTGGTCGCCTGGGGGACCAACTGGTAGCACTGCCGGCGGCCGAAGACCGGGATGAAGCGGTGCACCGCCAGCGTATTGACCCAGTCGTTGGGCGTCAGGGCCAGGATGCGGCCGAGGCCGCCCAGGGGCATCTCGGCGATGGCGTACTCGGCCAGGATGCTGCCGGCGTAGGTCGGCAGGCCGGCCAGCCGGGCCTGGGCGATATTGGCGCGGTTGCTGTCGACCAGCAGCACGCGGACGCCGGCCTGGTGCAACGCCGCGGCCAGTTGGCGGGCCCACGGTTGGGCGCCGAGGATCAGCAGCCCCTGCGGGTCGCTGTCGGCCAGTCCCAGACGCCGGGCCAGCAGGGGGGCCGTCAGGCCGTAGACTGCGACGGTGCCGACGATGACGGCGAACGTGGCCGGGACCAGCAGACGGGCCTGCGCGTGCCCGATGGCTTCGAGCTTGAGCGCGAAGACCGAGGCCACGGCGGCGGCCACGATTCCGCGTGGAGCCATCCAGGCCAGCACGGCGCGCTGGCGGCCCGGCAGATCGGTGCCAAGTGTCGCCGCCAGCACCGCCAGCGGACGGGCCAGCACGATCAGCAGCAGCACGAAGAGCGCCCCGGCCCAGCCGAGCACCGTCAGGTCGGCAAGCTCGAGCCGCGCCGCCAGCAGGATGAACAGCGACGAGATCAGCAGGACGCGCAGGTTTTCCTTGAACTCGACGATGTGGCGGACGTCGACCCAGGGCTGGTTTGTCAGGGCGATGCCCATCACGGTGACCGCCAGCAGGCCGGCTTCGTCGGCCAGCAGGTTGGCCAGCGTGAAGGCCACGACCGCGAGCATCAGCGAGACGGCGCTTTGCAGGTGGTCGGGTACCCAGTAACGATAGATCAGCAGCGTCAGCAAACCGGCGGCCGCCAGGCCCAGCAGGCCGCCGACGGCCGCCGTCTGCCCCACCGCGGCCAGCGTATGGGCCGGGCCGGCGGCGCCGGTGACGATCTGGAAGGTGAGCACCGCGGCGATGGCCCCCAGCGGGTCGATGACGATGCCCTCCCACATCAGGATCGGGCCGAGCTGGCCCTCGGGGCGCATGTGGCGCAGCATGGGGCCGATCACCGTCGGTCCGGTGACCACCAGGACGGCGCCCAGCAGGGCGGCCATCTGCCAGTCCAGCCCCAGCACGTAGCGTCCGGCCAGTGCCGCTGCCAGCCAGGTGACCGGCATGCCGATCAGGAGCAGGTTGCGTACCACGCCGCCGACGCGCGGCAGGTCGCGCACGCTGAGGCTCAGGCCGCCTTCGTAGAGGATCAGGGCCACGCAGACCGACACCAGCGGCAGCAGGAGCTCGCCCAGCAGCTCGTCGGGATCCAGCCAGCCCAGCCAGGGGCCGGCGGCCAACCCGGCCGCCAGCAGCAGCAGAATCGACGGCAGCCGCAGCCGCGCCGCCAGGAACTGGGCCCCGATACCCAGGGCGACGACGAGCGTGATGGCGATCAGGCCGGCGTGGGGCATGCTGGACGTCCCGCAGCTAACAAGCAGGCCCGACGAGCGGGCCTGGGGCAATCGGCAGACCAACGATCCGCGGCTGCGTCGGGCGGCTCTAGAGCTGGTTGTCGATCCAGCGTTCGAGCAGTTTGACGGCTTCCGAGTCGCGCATCTGCCGCGGCGGGTGCTTCATGGCGAAGGCGGAGATCTCGTCGAGCGGGCCGCCTATGCCGCGATCGAGGGCCAGCTTGGCGCAGCGGATGGCGTCGATGGCCACGCCGGCGCTGTTGGGCGAATCCTCGACGCTCAGGCGCACCTCGAGGTTGCAGGGCACGTCGCCGAAGCCGCGCCACTCCATGCGGATGAAGCAGACCTTGTTGTCCTTCTGCCAGGCGACGTAGTC
>CAZRSM010000400.1:0-11818 GCA_964602755.1 uncultured Planctomycetales bacterium | reverse complement strand
AGCTCGATGCGTGGCGGTGCGCCTGGTGGGGGGAACTCGCCCTCCTGCAGCGCCTGCGGATAAGCCAACTGACGACCGGCGTACTCGAATCGCAAAGCCGTGTAGTCCGGCGCCCAGCGCACGCGCAATCCCGGGTCGCCGGCCAGTGCCGCACCGGCCAGCCACCCCGCGACCAACAGCCCCAGGCCCGTCGCGCGGCCAGCGGCGCTGGCGCGGGCCTGTATCTGGTGCACAGGTTTCATGCCGGCGATTGTCGCACGGGGCCGCCCCGGCCGCCAGTGCATGTGTGGTTGTCGGCCGGTCGGTGTGTTCACGGCAAGGTGGGCAGCTTGAAGACCACGCCTTCGTCGGGAGCGTCGATCTCGTCGATCTCGTCGACCCCCAGCTCGGCCAGCTGCGCCAGGACCGCCTGCACCACCTGCTCTGGCGCGCTGGCTCCCGACGTCACCCCCACGGTCTCTACGCCGACGAACCACTCGCGGCGGATGTCTTGAGGCCCGTCGATGAGGTACGCCTGCACGCCACGGTCCTTGGCCACTTCGGTCAGCCGCAGCGAGTTCGACGAATTGGGCGATCCGACCACCAGCAGCAGGTCGATCTGCCCGGCGATGCGCTTGATGGCGTTCTGCCGGTTCTGCGTGGCGTAGCAGATGTCTTCGCTGGGCGGCAGTTCGAGCCGCGGGAAGCGCGCCTGCAGGGCGGAGACGATCTCCCGCGTGTCGTCCTGGCTGAGCGTGGTCTGCGTGAGGATCACGCCGGCCGTCTCGGCCGGCAGATCGAGCCGCGCCACGTCGGCGACGCTTTCGACCAGTACCGTGGCCTGCGGCGCCTGGCCCATCGTACCGACCACCTCGTCGTGGCCGGCATGGCCGATGAGGAAGATGCGCCGCCCGTCGCCGCTGAAGCGCCGCACTTCGTTGTGCACCTTGGTCACCAGCGGGCAGGTGGCGTCGATCAGCCGCAGGCGGCGCTCCTCGGCCGCCCGGTAGACCTCGGGCGGCGATCCATGCGCCGAGAGAATGGCCACCGCTCCGGCCGGCACCTGGTCCAGCTCGTCGACGAAAACCGCCCCCGCCTCGCGCAGCCGCCGGACCACGTGCGAATTGTGGACGATCTCCTTGCGCACGTAGATCGGCGGGCCGTAGCGCTCCAGGGCCAGCTCGACGATGCGGATCGCCCGTTCGACCCCGGCACAGAACCCCCGCGGCTTGGCCAGCATGGCTCTCATCGGCTCACTTTTCAGGCGACGGACACGAACTTGCGCACGGCGGCGGCCAGCTCCTCGATAGTATAGCGCCGCGAAAGGTCGATCGGCAGGAAGGTGCCGTGGTTGTGCTCACTGGCCAGGATCAGCAGCCGGCCGACCACGGCGCTGCCCTCCTCCTGCGGCGTATGCCCCGCCACGAACAGCTCGACCCCCAGGCGCCGGGCCAGCAGCTCGACCGCCGCCGGCGTGTGGAAACGCCCCCACACCAGCGCATAGGCCGCGCCGCCGGGATCGAGGTCTTCGGGTTGCAGCGGCCGCTCGAAGACCGAGACATCGAAGCGGTCGATCACCATCGGATCGGGCAGGCTGTGACAGGCGAAGATGCCGTTGCGACAGCGGGCCGCCAGGGGCAACGCGGCCACGTACTCGTCCACGGCCGCCAGCACCCGCTCGGCTCCGTCGCCGTAACGATGCTCCACGCCGCGCTGGAAATCGTGCAGCACCGAGCGCCCGCCCTTGGTGATCTCCTGTTTGCGCAGTTGCGCCAGCTCGTGGTTTGATTGCAGGAAGAAGACGTTGTCGGGGAACTCGCACTTCCAGGCCGCGGCCCGCACCAGCAGGTCGATCGAGGTGTCCAGCTCGTCGGGGCGGCTGATGTCGGCGTGGATCAGCTCGTGCAGAATGACGTTGCGCGCCCGGCTCCGCTCGAGATCGCAGAAGCGCTGCAGCTTCTCGAAGTTGCGGAGATTGCCATGCAGGTCGCCGGTCATCACCAGTTGCCCGGCCCCGCCGAACTCCAGCAGCGAGCCGACCCGGTTGGGGTCTTCGCGGATCAGCCCGGCCGCTTCGCGCAGCACGTCGGCGGCCCGCTGCGCATCGCTCTGAAGCTGCTGGAGGTCGTAGGTCTGCCCCTCGCTCATAGTGCGGCATGTTCGCCCAAAGGCCCGGCTCCGTCAAAGGGGACGCCGGCGGATGCTGGCCGCCAGGGGGCCGATGCCGTAGGATGTCCTGCCCGGCTCGAGTGGCGAGCTTCTTGGACCTGGACCAGTTGCAAAAGAACGAAGCATGATGATGGTACGCGAAGCGGGCACCGCGGCGCTGCGCGCGGAGGAGCTGTTCGAGGCCTGGCCGGTGCTCTCCCTCGAGGACCGGCTGGCCGGGTTCGCCATGCTGCCCCGCGCCGAGGCCGAAGAACTCTTCGAAATGCTCGATGCCCGGGCCCAGTGCGAGCTGCTGCTGAGCCTCCCGGTCGGCGAACAGCGCATCTGGATGCGCCTGCTGGCCCCCGACGACGCCGCCGACGTCGTCCAGGAGGCCGAAGACGAACAGCAGCGCCGCCACCTGCTCGATCTGCTCGACGAACCCACGCGCAAAGAGGTCGAGGCCCTGCTGGCCTACGCCGAGGACGAGGCCGGCGGCCTGATGAACCCGCGCTTCGCCCGCCTGCGGCCGGAGATGACCGTCGACGCGGCCATCAGCTACCTGCGACGCCAGCGCCAGAAACAGGTCGAGACCATCTACTACGCCTATGTGCTCGACGCCGCCCAGCGCCTGCTGGGCGTGGTCTCGCTGCGCGAGCTGGTGACCGCCCCGCCGGGAGCCAAGGTCAAGGACGTCATGAACACCGACGTCATCAGCGTACCCGAAGACACCGACCAGGAAGAACTCACGCACCTCTTCGCCGAACACGACCTGGCCGCTGTCCCGGTGCTCGACGAACAGGGGCGCATGAAGGGTGTCATCACGGTCGACGACATCGTCGACGTGGTCCGCGAAGAGGCCACCGAAGACATGCAGAAGATCGGTGGTACCGAGGCCCTCGACGCGCCCTACATCCAGGTCGGCCTGCTGGAGCTGTTCCGCAAGCGCGTCCCCTGGCTGGCCGCCCTGGTGGTGCTCGAGTTCGGCAGCGTGCTGACCATGAGCGGATTCGAGGACATGCTTCAGCGCGTCGCCCTGCTGGCGATGTTCATCCCGCTGATCGTCAGTTGCGGCGGCAACTCCGGCTCGCAGGCCAGCACGCTGGTGGTGCGTGCCATGGCCCTCGACGAGATCCACCTGCGCGACTGGTGGCGCGTCATCCGGCGTGAGCTGGTGATGGGCCTGATGCTGGGTGCCATGCTGGGCGTGATCGGCATGCTGCTGTCGCTGGGCTGGATGGCCGCGATGGAAAGCGAGTTCTCGCACCTGCACCAGCGCGTGGCCCTGACCGTCGGCGGCGGCATCGTCGGCGTGGCCCTCTGGGGCACCATCGCCGGCGCCGGTCTGCCCTTCGTCCTGCGGTCGCTGCGGGTCGACCCGGCCTGCGCCTCGGGCCCTTTCGTCGCCACGCTGGTCGATGCCACCGGAATGATCATCTACCTCGGCATCGCCACCGTCGTCCTCCACGACGCCGCATCCGCCGCGGGCGCCTGACGCCGACCGCCGCCTGGCACGCCGGTTGCCCCCTCTCAAAGTGGCGAGCACGGTGGCTCGCCGGGCAATTGTCGCACAAACAGCGTTGTCAGCGGAGGTTACGATGTCCCGCGAGTATCGCAACCGTCAGCGGCGCCGCTTCGGCGGGCGCAACTTCGGCTCGACTGCGGCAGCTCTTGCGCTGCTGGGACTGCTGACCCTCGGCCCGGTCGGCTGCAACGAGGACGAGGCCTGGAACGCCTTCCGCTCCGCCTCGCGCAGCAGCCTCGAATCGGGCCTCAACAACATCATGGACGGCGTCGTCAGCGGACTGTTCGCCATCTACGACCTCGGCGCCGACAACACCGACAGCAGCGGCAGCTCTTCGACGAGCAATTAGTTCCCGCCGGGCGCCCCGGCCGGGGCCTGTCCGCCGGCGCGGCGGCGGCGGCGGCTGACCGCCTCCGCCCTGCCCGGTGGCCGGCGTGGCAGGGGGGCTCACCGGACGCTTCGGTCGGCCCGGGCGTACCGTTGCCGGTTCCGCGAGGCCAGGCGCGCCAGCCGTACTCCCAGCGGCGTCAGCACCGTCAGGATGGGCGCCGGCCTCAGCAGCACCACGGACACGAGGGGGTACTCCCACGGAGTGCCGTTCCACGTTGGCTGGTCGTCCCAGGTGGCCAGCCTGATCGTGTCGGCCAGCGCGCTGATGAGCGCCAGCGCGATCAGCACGAGCGTGTACGGCCCGCGCGCGGCGACCGCCGACGCGGTCCCGGTGCCGGCAGAGCCTGGACATACGCTCCCAGAGACACCGCCCCGCCGCACTCGGGACAACGCCCGTCCGCCGGCGACCCGCGCAGGTTGCAGCCGCACTCCACGCAGGCTGCGTCGTGTTCGACAATGGTGGAATTGGTCGCCTCTTGCGGCATGACAGCGGATCGGCGCCGGCCGGCGGCCGTCAGAACAGCCGGCTGATGTCCTGCACCGTGACCAGCAGGAACACCAGCACGATCAGCGCCAGGCTGACCATGGTGCTGATCATCTGGGTCTTGATGCTCAGCGGCTTGCCCTTGATCTTCTCGATGATCAGAAACAGCATCAGCCCCCCGTCCATCACCGGCATCGGCAGGAAGTTGATCACCGCCAGGTTCACCGACAGGAACGCCAGGAAGAACAGCAGCTCGACCAGCCCCACCTCGGCCTGCTGGATGGCGATCTTGAAGATGCCCACCGGCCCGGAGACGTTGCGCGCGCTGACGTTGCGCTTGGCGATGCCGCTCATGAACATGTAGACCTGCGTCGTCTGCCGCACCACGTAGCGCGCCGACAGTTGCAATGCCCGGATCGGATTGCCCCCCGCGCTGACCAGCACCGTCTGCGGCTCGAGCACGCTGCGGTCGAAGTAGTAGTGGATCCGCATCTGCCACGGGTCGTAGTTGTCCTCGCGAACCGCGAACTCGCCCTCCTGCGGATCGTTGCCCCTCCAGCGGCTGTAACGCACCTTCACCGTGCGGCCGATGTGCCGCCGCAGGGCCTCGCGCACCGCCAGCGGATCGGCCGACAGCAGCAGCCGCACCGTCCCCTTGGGCGTCTCGACCTCGACCGTCTTGTCGCCGTCGATCGCCCAGACCACGGCCCCCGGCTCGAGGTCCAGCGCGTCCACCAGGCTGCCCGGCACACTCACCGCGCCGCTCAGCTCCTCCTCGCCGACCCGATAGCCGACCGTGATCGTCCGGCCGGCGCAGGCTTCCAGCACGTTGACCACGTCGAACCAGTCATCCACCGGTTTGCCGTCCAGGCTGGTCAGCACCGCCCCGCGCGGCAGGTTCAGCTTCGCAAACGGCGTATCCGGCACCACGTCGGCCACTACCGGCGGCGCGACCTCGCCGCTGACCGAAAACGCCAGCCCCACCCGCGGCCGGGCCTCGCCCAGCAGCTTGAACGGCCGTCGCGGAACCACCGTCAGCGGCACCTCCTGCCCGTTGCGCAGCACCACCACCTTCACCGGCCTGTCGGCGTTGTTGTAGATGTTCTCGACGATTTCGGCATAGGTGGGGTTGGGGGTGCCGCCCCAGGCGATGATCACGTCACCCAGCTTGAAGCCGGCCCGGTCGGCGGGGCTGCCCGGCTCGACCAGATCGATGGCCCGACGGCGCAAGAGCCCCAGAATGTGCGTGTCGTCAACAATATGGCGCTGGCCGCGCTGCCAGGAGGGCGTGGCCGGCATCACCACGAGCTGCGCCCGCTGATAGCATTCCACCTCGCGGTACTGCTGCGGGTTCTGCGGGTCGGGTCGGCGGACGGTCAGCTTCAGCAGTCGCCCCCGGCTGTGCGCGAAGGCCTCCTCGATCTCGAAGCCGCTTTTCACCGGCCGCCCGTCGATCGCCACGATCACGTCGCCGGCCTGCAGGCCCTCCAGGCCCGGCAGGGCCCGCGGCGCCCGGGCCACGCGCGTGGTGATCGGCGGCTCGACATACAACATGCGGATGCCGCGCTCCTCGTCGCGGGCGGTGGGCACGTCCAGTTCGAGCACCCGGCCGTCGCGCTGCACCTTGAAGTGGGCCACCTCCTCGCCCAGCACGATCTGCATCTGGACGTCGGTGAACGAGTCGATGGTGTGACCGTTGATCTCGAGCACGCGGTCGCCGGCCTGCAGCAGCCCGCGGGCCGGGCTGTCGGGCAGGACGCGCCCGATGACCGGCGCGGTCTGCTCCTGGCCGATCATGAAGACCGCGATCAGCAGCACGCCGGCGAACAGCAGGTTGAAGATCACGCCGGCCGAGACCACCAGCATCCGCGCCCCGACCGACTTGCTCGGAAAGGCCCGCGGATCGTCGGTGAGCGTCATTTCGCCGGTCTGCTCGTCGACGATCACGTCTTCCTGGCCGAGCATTTTGACGTACCCGCCGAACGGCAGGGCCTTGAGGCAGTAGTCGGTCTCGCCGTAGCCCAGCTCCTGGAGCTGCTGCGCGTTGTATTCCGGCTCGTTGCCGAAGGTCAGGCCCTTGCCCCTGCGCCAGCCCAGCACGCGCGGCCCGAAGCCCACCGCGAAGCGATCGACCCGGATACCGACGCACTTGGCCGCCAGGAAGTGCCCCAGCTCATGCACGAAGATGATGATCGAGAACCCGATCGCCACCTTGACGAACAGGATGGTGTTGTGCAGCCACGCGGGCGTCTGGGCGTCGGCCAGCAACGCCGCGATCTGGTCTAGGCTTGGCAGCATGCAAGAACCTCTCGGCGGGCCCAGGCGTCCAGCTCGAGCAGTTGCTCGAGGCTCTTCACCGCGACCGGCTGGTGGCGTTCGAACACGGCCCGGGTCAAGGCGGTTATCTCCCCGAAGCTTATCTCGCCGCGCCGGAACAGCTCGACCGCGGCCTCGTTGGCGGCATTCAACACCGCCCCGCTGCTGCCCCCGCGCCGGGCCGCCTCATAACCCAGCGCCAGGGCCGGAAACCGCTCGGTGTCCGGCGGCTCGAACCGCAGCGTGCGCACCTGGTTCCAGCTCAGGCGTGCGGCCAGACCGGGCACGCGCTGCGGCCAGGTCAGCGCATATTGTATGGGCGTTTTCATGTCCGGTGTGCCGAGCTGGGCCACCACCGAACCGTCGCAGAACTCCACCAGCGAGTGCACGATCGACTCGGGATGGATCAGCACCTCGACCTGCTGCGGCTCCAGGTCGAACAACCACACCGCCTCGATCACCTCCAGCGCCTTGTTCATCATCGTGGCGCTGTCGATGGTGATCTTGGGCCCCATGTCCCAGGTGGGATGCCGCAGGGCCTCTTCCAGCGTGGCCGCGGCGATGCGCTCCACCGGCCAGTCACGAAACGGCCCGCCCGAGGCCGTCAGGTAGATCTTGTGCACCTCGCTGCGCTGCCCGGCCTGAATGGCCTGGAAGACCGCCGAATGCTCGCTGTCGACCGGGATCAGCCGGCTCCCCGTATGCCGCGCCAGCGGAACCAGCAGCGCCCCGGCCACCACCAGCGACTCCTTGTTGGCCAGCGCCACGTCCAGCCCGCGCTCCACCGCCGCCAGCGTAGCCGGCAACCCCGCCGCCCCCACGATGGCCGCCAGCACCAGGTCGGCCTCGATGTTCACCACCAGCTCGCGCGCCCCTTGCGACCCCGCGTACACGGCCACCTGCTCCGGCAACGCCCGGCGCAACTGCTCGGCCCCCTGCGCACAACTGAGCGCCACCGCCTGTGGCCTGAAACGCCGGGTCTGCTCGGCCAGCAGCTCCCGGTTGTTGCCGGCGGCCAGGCCGACCACCTCGAAGCGCTCCGACAGCGCCGCCACCACGTCGAGCGCCGCCCGTCCGATCGAGCCGGTCGACCCCAGGATTATCAGTCGCTTGCGCATCACCACACCACTATAACTTCACCGCCCGCCCCGTGCTCAGCGCCGGATGCCCAGGTCGGTCACGTCGAACAGGGCAACGTACTCGCACTCGGCGGCGCGGATGGCCTGCTCGGCCCCTTCCAGCCGATCGATCACCACCACCACGCGCTGCACCTCGGCCCCGGCCGCCCGCAGCGTGCCCACCGCCTCGACTGCCTGGCCGCCGCTGGTGGCGATGTCCTCAACCAGCACCACCCGGTCGCCGGCCTCGAGCGCGCCTTCGATCAGCCTGCCCGTGCCGTAGTCTGCCTTGCGGCTGTTGCGCACGATCACGAACGGCAGACCAGTGTGCAGCGCCGTGGCGGCGGCCAGGGCGACGCCGCCCAGCTCGGCCCCGGCGATGCGTGTGGTCTGCTCATCGACGAACCGGGCGAACCGCCGGGCCAGCTCGCGCAGCAGTTCGGGGCGCGTCTCGAACAGGTACTTGTCGAGGTAGTAGTTGCTCTTGCGACCCGAGCGCAGGGTGAATTCGCCCTCCAGCAGGGCCGCGTCACGCAGGGCCTGAGCCAGTTGCTGGTCGGTCATGGTTCTTACTCGCTGCTTCGCTTGCGATTCTGACCGCGCGCCGGCCGGCGGCCCGCGGCGGGCGCTTTCTTCTCGGCCGCCGACAGCAGTGTACGGCTGAGCTGCTCGATGCCGGCCCCGCCGAACTCGAGCACCAGCTCGAACAGCGTGCCCATCGTGGCCAGAAAGTGCCGCAGGTCTTCGAGCCGCTTCAAGAACACCTGCGCATCCTCTGCTTCGGGATGATCGGGCGGATACTCGGCGGCGTGCACCTGCTGGCAGCAATGGTCGATGGTGTCGATGATCGGCTCGACCTCGCGCCGCCGGCGCTCACGCATGATCGTCTCGAACATGTGCCAGACGTCGGTGTCGGCCCGGAAGTACTCCTTGCGGTCGCCGAGCTTGTGGACCCGTTCGATCAGCCCCCAGTCGACCAGGGCGCGCAGGTTCATGCTGGCGTTGCCGCGCGAGATCTTGAGCTGTTCCATGATGTCGTCGGTGCACAGCGGCTCGCGCGTCACGAACAGCAGGGCGTGGATCTCGGCCATCGTGCGGTTGATGCCCCAGTAGCCGCCCATTTCGCCCCAGCGGCGTACGAGCTGGCTGCGGGCCTGTTCGAGCGCGGATGACATTATGGCGGGCTCCGAAGTTTCAGAATCATCAGAAAGTCCCAATCATAGCGACGGCCCTCACCGCCGGCCAGCCACCGACCGGCCGCCGGTTGCCCGCCGTCGAGCGGTCCCGTAGCATCAGTGCCCGGCCCTGGCGACCGGGAGTCGACCGCCGTGGTAGTGCTGATCGACAACTACGATTCGTTCACCTACAACCTGGTGCAGACGCTGGGTGAGGTGCGCCCCGATCTCGAGGTGCGGGTTTTTCGCAACGACCAGATCGACATCGCCGGCATAGAGAGCCTGCGTCCCGATCATATCATCATCTCGCCGGGGCCCTGTACGCCCCGCGAGGCCGGCATCAGCGTGGACGTCGTGCGGCACTTCTCGGGCAGGGTCCCGCTGTTGGGAGTGTGCCTGGGGCACCAGTCGATCGCCTACGCCGCCGGCGGCCGCGTAATCCGGGCTCGGCGACTGGTCCACGGCAAGACCAGCCTGATCCGGCACAACCAGCGCGGCCTCTTCGCCAACCTGGCCAACCCCTTCCAGGCCACGCGTTACCACTCCCTGATCGTGGAGCGCGAGACCCTGCCGGCGGAGTTCGAAATCACCGCCGTCTGCGACGACGACCCGGACGAAATAATGGGCATCGCCCATCGCCACCAGCCGACCTTTGGCGTACAGTTTCATCCGGAGAGCTTCCTGACCCGCGAGGGGCACAGGCTGCTGGCCAACTTCTTGCGGACCCGTACGGGATGAAGGCCATGAAACCGACAGCCTTGGTGATGCTGACACTGGCAGGGTTGCTGCTGATCGGCGGTTGTCGCCGCCCGACCAACCAGGCCATCTCCGTGGCCCCGGCGCCCTCCGAGCTGCCACCCAACGCCGAAGAGCTGCCACCGCCGTCGGCCGCCCTCGTCGGCGTCGAGGGCCAGCCCCGGCGCATCGTGCGTTTGCCGGTGCCGGCGTTCGCGCCGGTCGAGCCTACGCCGGAGGAGCGCGAGATTCTCGGCCCCGAGCCGCCCGAGCCGGTGCTCGACGTCCTGCTGTTTTACCGCCCCCAGCGCGGCCCGGCCCAGGGCGTGATGCCGGGCTTCCGGCAACCGATCGCAGAGCGCTACCGCGACGCCGGCGGGCCCGCGGTCGGCCACGAAGCCGCCACGCTCTCGTACAGCAATGCCGGCTCCGCCGGGCACCACGCCGAGGCGTACCCGATCAGGCGCCGCGCCGCCGCCGCGGGCGACCTGCGTTCAGCCACCGCCGGCACCGCCGGCCGGGCCGGCGCCGATGTCGGCGAGGGCCCCAGGCGCCGCGGCGCCAAGCGTGCCAGCCGCTACGACCGCTGAGCAGCCCGGCGCGGCCTGAGGCTTTTCCACCCCGCCTCAATTCCCTGCCGGCCCGTTGGCCGGCTCGCACCCCGGACACACAACCGCCGTCGCGCGGATCCGCCAGACCTGCGGTCCGAAAGGCGGCACGCCGACGCATGACGCGGCGTTGCCGTGCACGTCGAACACCGCGTGGCCGGCTCGCAGCGCGCGCAGCCGCCACTGCTCACTGCGGTTGAACCCGCGGACCCGAAAGCTCTCGCCTGGGCGAACGACGAGCGCGTCGCAACGCCGCCCGGCCGCGGTCTCGATGCCGAACGAACCTGCCTTGGCGATCACGCACACGCTGTCGCCGGCCACTTCGAAACGTTCTATGCCGAGGCCGAGGCCCGGCCGGTCGGCGATTACGATGCGCAACCCCTCGTTCGACACGCATCCGGCCTGACTGGCGAGCAGAACCAGCACCCCGGCCCCGAAGACCCTGGACATGATGTTCGCCTCCGTCACCTCGCAGCGGCCCGACGGCCGGCGTTGCCTCGCATCGTAGCGGCCGATTCCGCCGCCACACCATGGACCGATAACAACTCCACTGCCGGCTTCGCTTCCCGTCCCGTCCGCCGGCCAACACCCGTGACCGCCACGCGACCATGCCAGAAAAAGCTTGGAATGGACTTTCGCCGTGCACTAATATGCACCGTGGGAGCTCACCAAGCGAGCGCGAGTCCCTGCGTACGCTCGCGGCGGGCCACTTCAGGCACGCCGACGGGGCTGATAATCATCTGCCCGTCACGACGGACGGCGGACATCCCGCCGACCTGTCGGTGAGTATCCCGCGCACGCGGGGTGGCAGGCGGACGCACGACCATAGTGCGGTCCCGCCAGATCAGCAAAGACGCGGCGAACCGACGCCGCCGCGCTGAGCAGCGCAGCATTGCGCAAGAGAGGGAGGTTTGTACGTGTTTGCATCTGGATCCGTCGCTGTTTACAGGTCGTTTCGCAAGTCGGCCGCCGCATATCTGACGGCCGGGGTATTGGGTGTGTGGCTGGTGGCCGCGGCTTTTGGCGGCAGCGCCCGGCCGGGGGTGATTATCGACGTCGTGGACGGCAATCCGCAGCACGTGGTGCTGGACTACGATTTCGGTCCCTTCGACATCGACAAGGTCGACATAGACGGTCAGACCTGCCAGCGCATCCGCCTGGGGCGCGAACCGCACATTCTGCGGGCCGGCGCGCCCGACCTGCCGCGCGTCTGCCGCAGCGTGATCATCGACGAAACGTCAGCGGTAGAGGTGCGCGTCACCGCCAGCAGCTACTACGAGATAAACGACATCGACATCGCCCCGTCCAAGGGCAACCTGCTGCGCACCGTGAATCCCGCC
>CAZRSM010000399.1:0-6955 GCA_964602755.1 uncultured Planctomycetales bacterium | reverse complement strand
CCCGCAGCGCCTTGCGCCAGTTGCGCGGCACCGGCACGTTGATGCTGTCGGCATAGGTACCGGGGGCCTGGTCGAGGCGGCAGAGCGCCGGCGGCGGATCCTGGCCGAAGGCCCGCGCGATGGGGTCGGCCCCCTCGGCCTGCACCCCCAGCATGCGCGTGCTCCAGGCGATCAGACCGATTCGCCGCATCTCGATCAGCCCCTTGTAGACCCCGGCGATAGAGCAGCCGTCGCCCACGCTGCACACAACCCAGTCCGGCGGATCGAAACGGGCCTGCTCGGCGATCTCCAGGCCGGCGGTCTTCTTGCCCTCGATCAGGAAAGGATTGATCGCACAGTTGCGGTTGTACCAGCCGCAACGCTCGCAGGCCGCGGCCGACAGTCGGTAGGCGTCGTCGTAGCTGCCCTGCACCCTGAAGACCCGCGCTCCGTAGGCCAGCAGTTGGGCCAGCTTGCCCTCCGGCACCTGCCGGGGCACGAAGATGTTGGCCCGCAGGCCGGCCGCCGCGCAACAGAACGCCAGGCTGGTGGCGGCGTTGCCGGTCGAAGCACAGGCCAGCTCATCGGCCCCGCTGGCCAGAGCGTGAGCCACGGCCACCGCGCTGGCGCGGTCCTTGAACGACGCCGAGGGGTTGCGCGTGTCGTCTTTGAGCCGCAGCCGCGCCAGCCCCAGTGCTTCCGCCAGGCGCGGGGCTTCCAGCAGCGGCGTCAGACCGATGGGCGCGGCGATCGGCGGCTGCTCGAAGTCCACCGGCAGCAGCTCGCGGTAGCGCCACATGTCGGGCGCTCGCCGGGCCAGGGCGCGCGGTTCGAGCCGGCCGGCGATCTGCTCGTAGTCGTAGTCCACGTCCAGGATGCCGTCATCCGGCCCGCAGCGCGCGCAGGTGAAGCGGTCGAGCCGGCTGTATGTGCGGCCGCAGCTCACGCATGTCAGGCCGACCACATGAGACATGGCTGGTTCCTCTCGACGTCGCCGCGCCGGGCGAGAGATACGTATATACTAGCGATCCGCCAGCGCCGGCCGGTCGGCGGTCCGGTCGCCGCCGCTGCGCCAGGGAGCAAGATTGATGGGAGCACTCGCAATCGTCAACGAGCAGGTACTGGAAAAGACCGTCGAGCGCTGCCGGCAGCGTGGCATCATCATCCCCACGCTGGCCCAGCAGCGCGACCCGCGGCTGGTGCCGCAGCAAATAGTCCAGCGGCTCAAGCAGGTCGGATTGTGGGACATCGACCCGGTCAACCTGTTCCGCATCACCTGGAAGAACGAACCGGTGGAGCAGGGCGGGCTGTTCAACGACGGCAACTGGATCGAGTTTCCGCCGGCGCTGACCGGCGTCGAGGCCCGCATCGTCGGGCTGGTGGGCAAGTGGTTCCCCACCGGCTCGCACAAGGTGGGGGCCGGCTTCGGCTGCCTGGTGCCGCGGCTGATCACCGGCGGCTTCGACCCCACCACGCAAAAGGCGGTCTGGCCCAGCACGGGCAACTTCTGCCGCGGCGGGGCGTTCGACTGTGCCCTGCTGGCCTGCACCGCAGTGGCGATCCTGCCGGAGGAGATGTCACGCGAGCGCTTCGAGTGGCTGCGCTCCATCGGCGCCGAGGTGATCGCCACGCCCGGCTGTGAGTCGAACGTCAAGGAGATCTACGACAAGTGCTGGGAAATCAGGCGCACCCGGCCCGACTGCGTGATCTTCAACCAGTTCGAGGAATTCGGCAACGCCATCTGGCACTACCACATCACCGGCTCGATGGTCGCCGAGCTGTTCGAGCGCCTCTCCGGCGGCGCGGCGCGCCTGGCAGCCTGGGTTTCGGCCACCGGCAGCGCCGGAACGATCGCCGCCGGCGATTATCTGCGCAAGTGCCACCCGCAGCTCAAGGTGGTCGCCACCGAGGCCCTGCAGTGTCCCACGCTGCTGTATTGCGGTTTCGGCGGCCACCGCATCGAGGGTATCGGCGACAAGCACGTGCCGTGGATCCACAACGTGCGCAATACCGACGTGGTCACCGCCGTCGATGACCAGCAGTGCCTGGCGCTGCTGCGGCTGTTCAACGAACCGGCCGGCGGCGAGCTGCTGGAGCGCGAGGGAGTCGACCGCGAACTGATCGAGCAACTGCCGCTGCTGGGCATCTCGGGCATCTGCAACCTCGTGGCCGCGATCAAGACCGCCAGGTACTTCGAGCTTTCCGCCCGCGACATGATCTTCACACCCCTGACCGACTCGGCCGGGATGTACCGCTCGCGGATCGACGAGCAGCGGCAGACGGCCGGGCCGTATACGGCCGAGCTGGCCGGGCGGCACCTGGAACGCTATCTGCGTGGCATCGCCATCGACCACTACCGTGAGCTGGACTACTACGGCCGCAAGACGCTGCACAACTTCAAGTACTTCACCTGGGTCGAACAGCAGCAGCGCGACGTGGACGAGCTGCGCCAACTGTGGGACCCGGACTTCTGGGAGCAGACCTGGCAGCAGGCCGAGCAGTGGGACCGGCTGATAGAGGAGTTCAACCGGCGCGTCGGTCTGCTGTAGGGCGGGCATCGCCCACCACGAACCCGGAGGGGGGCGACCGGACAGCGCGGCAGGTGGGCAGTGCCCGCCTTACAGCTTGGCGTCCTTGGCGTGACCGGAGTCGATCGACCTTGCCGGACCAGGCCACCAGCAAAGAGCGGCTCGAGCGCCTCGACTGGCTGATCTTCGCCGGGATCGTGGCGCTGGCGCTGGTGGTGCGCATCATCTACGTACTGCAACTGCGCTCCAGCCCCTACTTCGAGCACCACGTGATGGACCCGCTCTACCACCACGAGTGGGCCAAGGCCTTCGCCGAAGGCCGGCGGTTCTGGGAGGGGCCGTATTTCCGGGCACCGCTGTACCCCTGGCTGCTGGGGCTGATCTACAAACTCTTCGGCCCCGACAACGCCCTGGCGCCGCGCATCATCCAGGCGGCGATCGGATCGGCAAGCTGCGGGCTGATCTTCGTGCTCGGGCGCCTGGCATTCTCGCGGGCCGCCGGCCTGATCGCCGGCCTGCTGGCGGCCGGCTACTGGGTCTTCGCCTACTACGACGCCGAGCTGCTGATCCCGGTGCTGATCGTCTTTCTCGACCTGCTGCTGCTGATCGCGCTGCTGTCGGCGGGTCGACGGCAGCGCTGGTGGAAATGGGGCCTCTGCGGCGTGCTGCTGGGCACCTCGGCCATCGCGCGGCCCAACATCCTGCTGCTGGCGCCGGTGCTGGTGGCCTGGGTGGTGTGGCTCAACTGGAGCGCCTGGCGGCGCAGCCTCGTGTTTGCGTGGTGGTTGTTTGCAGGCACGATGGTGCCGATCCTGCCGATCACGATCCGCAACTACGTGGTGGGCCACGACCTGGTGCTCATCGCCTCGCAGGGCGGAGTCAACTTCTACATCGGCAACAACCCCGAGGCCGACGGCATGTCCGCCGTCATCAAGGGCGACCCGCCGCAGTGGCGCCCGTGCTACGAGGCCCAGATCGCCCGGGCCGAGCGCGCCGCCGGCCGCAAGCTCAAGGCCTCGGAAGTCTCCGACTGGTACTACCAGCAGGCCTGGCGCTTCATGCGCTCCCAGCCCCGGGCCGCCGCCGGCCTGATGCTTCGCAAGCTGCGCTATTTCTGGTCGCGCTGGGAGACCGGCAACAACCAGGACCTCTACTTCATCGTCGAGCAATATGCGCCGCTCGCACGCTGGCTGCCCGTTCGTTTCGAGCTGTTCGCGCCGCTGGGCGTGCTGGGGCTGCTGGTCAGCCTCGGTCCGCGCCGCCGCGAGCTGCTGCCGCTGTGGGCCTTCGTGATCGTCTACATGCTCAGCGTGGTGATGTTCTTCGTGACCGCGCGCTACCGCGTCCCGGTCGACGCCGTCCTGATGGTGCTGGCCGGCGGAGCCGTCGTCTGGCTCGCCGGTCAACTGCGCCGCCGATGCTGGTCGCGACTCGCGCTGGCGGGGGCCGTTCTGGCCGGCATGGGCTGGACAGTGGCCTATGTGCCGCCGGGCGTAGATCGCGGCCACGTACAGGGCCTGCGGGTCGCCGGCCAGATGCTCATCGGTCTAGGCCAGACCGAGCAGGGCGAGCAGTTGCTGCGCGAGTCGATTCGCCGCGCCGAGCGGACCGGCTGGCCGGTGGCGCCGGAAACGTGGTACACGCTGGGCAGCCTGGCCATCCAGCGTGGCGATCTGGACGAGGCTGCCCGCTGCATGCGGGCCGCCCTGGCAGCCAACCCGCGCTTCGCTCCGGCACACAACGCCCTGGGCGCACTGCTGGCGGCCCAGGGGCAGATGGCGCAAGCGATCGAGCATTTCCGCCAGGCAGTGGCGCTGCAACCCCAGGATGCGCCCAGCCGCGCCAATCTGGCCAGCGCTTATGCCCGCGCTGGTCGGCTGGCCGAGGCCGCGGCCGAGTTCCGCCACGCGATCCGGTTGGACCCGACGGTGCGCAGCGTCCTGCAGCAGACGGTAGAAATACTGCGCAGCCAGGGGCGCGGCGACGACGCCCGCCGGCTGCTGGAATCTGTCGGCCAGTAGCAGGCTCGTGGCGCCTGGTGGCGGCGGCGCTCAGCGCCACTTGCCGTAGCGCTCTTTCCAGCGCTTGGCGACCCTCTGCACTTGCTCGCGCACGCGGGCGATCTCGCGCATCTGGGTGTCGGCGTCGGCTGACTTCCAGAAGCCGCGCGGCCTGGTCTTCTTGATCTTGCAGATCTTGGTGACCGCCTCGTACGCGATGACGTGCAGTTCGAGCTTGCCGGGGTCGAGCGCGTCGAGCATGTAGGTGGCGCCTTCGGGCGTGCACCTGGCCAGGGCCTTGCCGGCCAGCTTGTCGAGCGGGGCGACTTCCAGCAGCTTTTCCACTGCGCGCCTGGTCGACAGGTGGGCCAGTGTGTCGTAGACGCGCTTGCGCAGCCGCGACGAGAGACGCGGGCGATCGAGCAGCCTGGCGACCAGTTCGTCGGCCTGCGTGATGGTCAGGCCCTGCACCAGATCGAGTGCCCGCATCAGCTCAGCCGGCTTGGCGTCCTCGTTGCTCAGCGTCTTGGCCACGCGCGACCGGAAGACCTCGCCGCGATAGGTGTTGAACAGGTCCTGCAAACCCTGCAGCAGGCTGTTGGCGTTGCGGCTGTTGTCGGTGCCGATGCGGCCGAGGTACTTGCCCCCGGGCGTGGCGACCACCAACTGATCGCTCTGCACCGGCGCGCCCAGGTCGCGCAGCAGGGCGCGCGTCTCGTTCGAGTTGGCCAGGCGCACCGGCACGAAGCGCTCGCGCACCAGCCGCACCACGCGCGGGTCGCGGAACGCGCGGCGCTGGTCGCGCACGATGCTGCTGTCGTCGTCGGAGGCCTTGCCGCGGACGTAGAACAAGACCGGCAACCCACGGGCCTGGGCCTTGGCGACTCCCTGGCGGGCGTTCGAGATCCACTGAATAGTCTGGCCCGCGGCCAACGGCCCGCCCAGCAGGGCGAAGGCGAGCACGAGTGCGGTGAGGCGCTTCATGGCTTTCTCCAAAAGGTCCGCCGGCAGCTTTTGATAAACCGGCCGCCATCCGTATTCTATTGCCTGTTGGAGACACCGTAAGCCCGGGGCGGGTCGTCTGCCGCCACCGCGGCGCTGCCAGCGAGCGGACCTGACATGGCCATCATCCTCGAAAACGCCCTGCTGGTGGACTTCGAACCACCCGAAGTCGCCGCCGGCGCCCTGCGAATCGAAGGGCAAACCATCACCCACCGCGGCGAAAGCGTCGAACGCGGTCCCGGCGACGAAACCATCGACTGCCGCGGCTGCATCGTCATGCCCGGCCTGATAAACGGCCATACCCACCTCTACTCCGCCCTGGCGGTCGGCATGCCGCCCCCCCGTGAGGCCCCGCGCTCGTTTACCGAAATACTCGAGCGCATCTGGTGGCGGCTCGACAAGGCCCTCACCCCCGACCTGGTCAGCGCCTCGGCCCGCGCCGGGGCACTGGACGCTGTCCGCCACGGCGTCACCACGCTCATCGACCACCACAGCTCGCCCAACTGCGTCGCCGGCTCGCTCGATCTGATCGAGGCCGCGCTCGACGAGCTGGGGCTGCGCGGCGTGCTGTGCTACGAGACCACCGACCGCAACGGTCCCGAGGGGGCAGCGGCCGGCCTTGAGGAAAACCGGCGTTTCCTGGCCAAGCACTACGAGCGCCAATCGCGGCGCTTCGCCGGGCTGGTCGGCGCGCACGCCTCGTTCACGCTCGAGCCTGAGACGGTCGACGCCCTGGCCGATCTGTGCCGCGAGTTCGACCGCGGCATCCACATGCACCTGGCCGAAGACGGCTGCGACGAGGACGACTGCCAGCAGCGCTTCCAGACGCTGCTGATCGACCACCTGGCCGGCCACGGCCTGCTCTCGCCCCTGCCGGCCATCTTTGCCCACTGCGTGCACCTGGACCCCGATGCACTGACGCGCCTGGCAGGCACCGGCGGTGCGCGGCTGGCCCACTGTCCGCGTTCGAACCTTGACAACGGCGTCGGAGTGCTGCCGCTGGCTGCCACCAACCTGCCCTGCCTGCTGGGCACCGACGGTCACAGCAGCGACATGTTCCTCGAAGCCCGCCTGGCGGCCCTGGTCGCCAGCCACGAAGGGCTGTCGCTGGCTCCTCAGTACGTGCTGCGCCGCCTGGCTACCGCCGCCGAGCTGGTCAGCGAGCTGCTCGACGAGCCGCTGGGTCGGCTGGCACCGGGCTTTGCCGCCGACGTGGTAATCACCGACTACCAGCCCCCCACGCCGCTCGAAGCCGGCAACCTGGCCGGGCATTTCCTTTACGCTCTGGGCGCCCGCAACGTGAAGGACGTGATTGCCGCCGGCCGGTGGCTGATGCGCGATCGTCAGCTCGTGTGCTGCGACGAGTCGGCCGAGCAGGAGCGCAGCCGCCAGGCTGCGGCCCAGTTGTGGCAGCGCATGGAGGACCGGTGAGGCGCCCGGTCCGGC
>CAZRSM010000398.1:0-1591 GCA_964602755.1 uncultured Planctomycetales bacterium | reverse complement strand
CCATCGGCTGGCCCGCAGGGGCGCGCAACCATTGCGGGCACAGATGGTTAGGACTGGGGCGTATATTAGGACCGTGTTGGGGGAACGAACGGCGAAAACCCTCGAGGACGCCGGTCTTTTTTCTGCTCAGCGGGCCGCCCGCGACAGCGCACTCCCCCGGCCGGCGGGGCTTTCAGGACTCTGCCCGGGCGCCGCCGCGATAGGTCGTGCCGCGCCAGGTGGTGGTGGTGCCCAGCAGGCGGCGCATGGCGTTGAGCGTCATGCCCAGGCACATCGCGGCGCCCAGCGGATAGGTCAGCGCCCAGTGCGACGGGTTGCCGGTGATCGCGTAGAACCGCCACAGCACCGACTGCTGAGCCACGATGGCCAGCGCTCCGGCCGCCGCGAGCCACGGCGCCGCCGAGCCGGTCAGCGGCGAGAGCAGCAGGGTGAGATACGGTGAGAGACTGAAGACCGCCAGCATGATCACGCTCACCAGCAGGCGCGGGAAGGTTCCGAAACAGCCGTAGAAGATGCGACTCCAGCCCCGCCAGATCTGCTTCAGGCCGGTGTACATGCGCACGCGGTAGAGATCGCCGCCGCGGATTACCTGCAGGTTCAGCCCGGCGGCCTTGGTTCGGCGGGCCAGGTGCATGTCTTCGTTGAGGGTGGCCTTGACCGGCTCGTGTCCGCCGATGGTCTCGTAAGTGGTGCGCGGCATCAGCATGAAGGCCCCATTGGCATAGGCCCGCGGATGGCGCGGATCGTTGACCTTCTGCGGGGGGAACCAGAAGACCATGATCGCGCCGGCCACCGGCTGCACGACGCGCTCGAAGAAGCTGTCGGCCTCGAGCCGCGGCAGGACCGAGAGAAAGTCGACCCGGTTGGTCAGCGCGTAGCGCACCGCCGCCGACAGCAGCCGCGGCGAGTCGAAGGTGCAGTCGGCATCGGTGAAGCACAGATAGTCGCCGCGGGCGTGACCGACGCCCACGTGCATGGCGTGGTTCTTGCCGAACCAGCCAGCGGGCAACTCGGTGACGTGCAGGGCCGTCAGCCGGTCGTCCTCGGCCGCGAGGCGGTCGATGATCTGCGGCGTGGCGTCGCTCGAGCGGTCGTCGATGACGATGACCTGCAGGTCGGGATAGTCCTGGGCCAACAGGCCCCGCAGGCAACGTTCGATATTGTCCTGTTCGTCCTTGGCCGCCACCAGCACCGTGAGCGTGGGCAGTTCGTCGGGACCGGGCTGATCCGGCATCAGCACCGGCTCGTCACGGCCGCGGTTGAGGTCGCGGTGGCGTTTGAGCCACACCAGGCCGATACCCAGTGTGAGCCAGAACCACACGCACCAGACCGGCGCGATGTCGGGCACCAAAGCCAACAGGCAGTCCATCCGGCAAGCCTTTCAGTGCTGCGAAAGCGAGCAGGTTAGCCGGTTCGGCTGGGGGTGTACACGGGGCGATGACGAATTGCGGCGTGCCGGGGGCCGCGGCCGGTCGGCATTCGTGGTGGTGCACGCCCTGCGGCATTCGTGGTGGGCAGTGCCCACCCTACGACTATCTGTGGTCCCCCTTGGGAGGGGGGCCGGGTAGGGAAGAGGGACAAAGGGACGTAG
>CAZRSM010000397.1:0-2264 GCA_964602755.1 uncultured Planctomycetales bacterium | reverse complement strand
CAGATCGACGTCGCCGTCGGCGTCGAGGTCACCTGCGCACGGGGCGGGCGCCAGGTCGCCGTAGCACAGCGGGTACGCCCCCGTACAGGCGGAGGTCACGCACAGCTCGTACCACGCCACCGGTTCGCTGCGACACGACAGCAGGCTGACACGTCCGATGCGCCACACGCCGTTGCCCGTATGGGCCAGATCGATCCAACTGACGGTGAACTCGTGGTTGGTCTCCTGCCAGTTCCACACCTGGTCGGCCTGCGGCGCGCTGTCCGAAAGGTCGGCGTCGGCGGCACACACGTACGTATCGAACGCCAACCCCGGATGCTCGGCGAACAGGCCCGCGTCCGGCGGATGGATCCCCCCGCCCAGCGGGTGGTGATAAACCGCCGCCCCGTTGAGCACGATGCGCAGCTCGGCCACCTGCCAGTCGTTCTCGCTCTCGTAGCAGTAGCCCGAAACGTCGACCACGACGTCGAACGTCTGCACATCGGGTGGAAAGTCGGGGTCGGCCTGTCCGGCCGAATTGTCCACCGGCAGCAGGTAGGCCACGATATCGGACTGGGCGTGGGCGGGATGGGCCGCCTGGAGCAGCGCACACAGCGCCAGCGCGGCGGGCAAGGTGGTTCTGGCGGTCATGATGAAATCCTCCCCTCGAGCGGTGTGCGGCGCCAGCCAGGTCCGGCGCGACGCCGTCGTATCCGTTTCTAATTTTATCGGCCGGCCGGCCGGGCGGCAACGCTCGCGTGCCGGGGACACACCCGAACGCACGCTTATAGGCACAGGGGGGCCGGTTCGCCCCTACTCGAGCGCCTCGGGCAGAACACCGATGAAAGGGTAACACGCGGCGACGCGCGCGGCGTCGATGGCGTCGGCGGGGACACTGCCGCACAGCGAACTGGCACGACGCTGGTCTGACGACGATACCGCAACCGGTGGGACGAAAGGCGTGGCTGAAGCGACCGCAAACCATGTGATGGGACGAACCAGCATCGTGGTGGACATCGCCGACCTGGCGGTGTCCAAGGATCCCGACGCGGTGCTGATCACATACTCGCTGGGCAGTTGCATCGGCGTGACCATCTGGGACCCGGTGGCCAAGGTGGCGGGCCTGCTGCACTACATGCTGCCCGATTCGACCATCTCGCGCGAGAAGGCGCAGAAGAACCCGGCCATGTTCTGCGACACGGGGGTGCCCAAGCTCTTCAAGGCGGCCTACGAACTCGGGGCCACGAAGCAGCGCATCATCGTCAAGGTGGCCGGCGGGTCGCAGTTGCTCGACGAGGGCGGGACGTTCAACATCGGCAAACGCAACTACTTGGCGTTGAGAAAGATATTCTGGAAAAACGGCGTCATGATCAAGAGTGAAAACGTGGGCGGCTCCGTCAGTCGCACCCTGAAGATCCGGGTGGCCGACGGAGCGGTAACGCTCAAGACTCGCGCGGGGGAGGAGCCGCTATGATCACGCTCCAGCCCGAGTACCTGGCCGAGCGGATGGAATCGCTGCCCAAGCTGCCGGACGTCACGCTGCGGCTGATAAACATCGTCAACGACCCGGACAGCAGCATCGACCAGATCGTCGACATCATCCGCTACGACCAGACCATCACGACCGAACTGCTCAAGCTGTGCAACTCGGCCTACTTCGGCCTCAGCCGCCAGATCACGTCCATAGATGACGCCGTGCGCTTCATCGGTACCACCCAGTTGATGCAGATGGTACTGGCAGCCCACACGCAGGCGCTGCTCACGCCCGAGCAGGCCGGCTACGGGCTGCGACCCGGGGCCCTGTGGTCGCACGCCATCGGGGTGGCCACGGCCTGCCAGTTCGTGGCGCGCCGCGTCGGCTCCAAGGAGCACGGCACGCTCTTCACCGTGGGGCTGCTGCACGACATCGGCAAGGTGGTGCTCAACGAGAACGTCTCGGTCACCTATTCCGGCATCGTCCGCATGGTCGCCGACCAGGGCATCAGCTTCGTCGAGGCCGAGCAACGCATGCTGGGCACCACGCACCCCGAGGTGGGCGAGCTGGTGGCCCGCCGCTGGAAACTGCCCGACCCCATCCCCCAGTGCATCCGCTACCACCACGAGCCTTCGGCCCTGGCCGAACCGGATCGCCTGGTCGACATCACGCACATCGCCGACGTGGCCTGCCTGCTGCTGGGCATCGGCGGCGGCGACGACAGTCCGCTCTACCGCATCGACCAGGGCGCGATGGAACGCATCGGGCTCAAGGAGGGCGACATCGAGGAGATCGGGGCCGCGGTGGTCGC
>CAZRSM010000396.1:0-4069 GCA_964602755.1 uncultured Planctomycetales bacterium | reverse complement strand
AGTGACGTGCCCGGCCTGTTGCGCGATCCCGACGATGAACGCACGCTCATCAGCACGCTCACCCTTGCCGAGACCAAGCGCATGATCGAGGCCGGAGAAATCAGCGGCGGAATGCTGCCCAAACTGCAGGCGTGCGTGGCGGCTCTCGAAGGCGGCGTGCCGCGGGCGCACCTCATCGACGGCCGCTTGCCCCACGCCATCATCATGGAGCTTTTCACCGACCGCGGTATCGGGACGATGATCGAGGCCGAGTGAGCAGGGGCGCTGGCGGCGTTTTGGCCGGCGCCATTTGTTGGCTCAGCTCGCTTTTCGTCCAACCGATGCTGGAGGGCTAAGCCATGACGAACGAACAATGGTGCCAGCAGCTCCAGGAATACCTCATGCCGACCTACCGCCCCGCGCCCGTGGCCTTCGTCCGCGGCGAGGGGCCGTACCTTTTTGACGCCGACGGCAACCGCTACCTGGATTTCGTCGCCGGCATTGCCGTCTGCGCCACCGGCCACTGCCACCCGCGCGTGGTCGAGGCCATCCGCGACCAGGCCGGCAAGCTGCTGCACACCTCCAACCTCTACTGCATCCCGCCTGCCGCCCAGCTCGCAAAGCGCCTGGTCGAGCTGAGCTTCGCCGACCGCTGCTTTTTCTGCAACAGCGGCGCCGAGGCCAACGAGGCGGCCATCAAGCTGGCACGCAAATGGGCGCTGAAAACCGGCCGCCCCGGCCGCACAATCATCACCGCCCTCGGCTCCTTCCACGGCCGCACCCTTGCCACTGTCACCGCAACCGGCCAGGAAAAATACAACAAGAACTTCCAGCCTCTCCCGCCGGGTTTCAAGTACGTGCCATACAACGACATCGACGCCCTCTCGGCGGCCATCGACGACGAAGTCTGCGCGGTGATGCTCGAACCCATCCAGGGCGAGGGCGGCGTGGTCGTCCCGGACGACGACTACCTGCCCGCCGTCCGCCAGCTTTGCGACGACCGCGGCGTGCTGCTCATCCTCGACGAAGTCCAGACCGGCGTCGGTCGCACGGGCCGCTGGTTCGCGTACGAGCACAGCGGCATCGAGCCGGACGTGATGACCCTGGCTAAGGGCCTGGCCTCGGGCGTGCCCATCGGCGCGTGTCTGGCCCGCGGCGAGGCCGCTGAGGCCTTTGAGCCAGGCGACCACGCCTCGACCTTCGGCGGCAACTACCTGGCCTGCGCGGCCGCGCTGGCGACGCTGGAGGTCATCGAAAGCGAAGGGCTGCTGGACAATGCCGCCCGCGTGGGCGACTACATCCAGGCACGCGTGGCGGAGCTGGCGGCCGATGAGGACAACATCATCGCCGGCTCACGCGGCAAGGGCCTGCTGATTGCGGTGTTGCTGGCCGAGCCGCGGGCCAAAGAAGTCGAGGTGGCCTGCCGCCGGCGCGGGCTTATCGTCAACGCTCTCGGCGAGGACAAATTGCGCCTGGCCCCGCCGCTGGTGATCACCGAACAGCACGCCAACGAGGCTCTTGAAATCCTCGCCGCGGCCGCGCGGGAAAGATAACTCCCTGTGCGCGGGCATTTCGAGGAATGTAAAGGGCTGGGCAGCAGCGCCAGGACTGGCGCAATCTGCTCCGGCGTCCGGCGCACGGTAAAGTGGCGACAAGGCTATGCGGCCAACGCAGAGATTGCTCTCAGGGCCGCAGGAGACCACAGTGAGGGAGGGGGCCGGTCATGGCCGGGCATACATATCTTCGGTGGCTTGAGCGCGCGGTTCGGCAGGCGCGCGGCATCGAGCCGGCCGACCTGGTTGTGCGCGGCGCGACGATCCTCGATGTCGTCACCGGCGAGCTGCGGCGTGCCGACATTGCCATCTGCGGCGAGCGGATTGTCGGGCTGGGCGACTACCGGGGGCGCGAGGAAATCGATGCCAGCGGGCTGGTAGCCATCCCCGGGCTTATCGACGCCCACGTGCACATCGAGTCCAGTATGCTGGCGCCTGAGGTCTTTGCTGCGGCCGTCGCGGCGAGAGGCACGACGGCGGTGGTCGCTGACCCGCACGAGATTGCCAACGTCGCCGGCCTTGACGGCGTGCGCTACATGATCGAAGCCGGGCGGCGGGCGCCGATCGACATTTTCATCATGGCCCCGAGCTGCGTGCCCGCCACGCACATGGAGACCGCCGGCGCCGAGCTTGGGCCTGAAGAGGTGACAGAGCTGTTCGGCGAGCCGGGCGTGATAGGCCTGGCCGAGATGATGAACTTCCCCGGCGTGGTCTCCGGGGACGAAGGCGTGCTCGCGAAGCTGGCAGCCGCGCACGGGCGGGTCATCGACGGCCACAGCCCAGGCCTGCGCGGCGCGGACCTGCAGGCCTACATCGCCGCCGGCCCGCGCTCGGACCATGAATGCGTGGAGCTGGCCGAAGCGCGCGAGAAGCTGGCCGCGGGCATGTGGGTGATGGTGCGCGAAGGCGGGGCGGCTCGCAACCTCGCCGAGCTTGCGCCGCTTCTGGCCGGCGATGCGGCGTGGCGCTGTATGCTCGTGACCGACGACTGCAATGCCCGCCACCTGGCCGAGCACGGCCATATCGACTGGGTCCTGGCGCGGGCGGTACGCGAAGGCATCCAGGCGCACGTGGCTGTGCGGGCCGCGACGCTCAATCCGGCGACCTACTTCCGCCTGCACGACCGCGGTCTGCTGGCGCCGGGCATGCGCGCTGACATCACGCTGGTCGAGGACCTGCAGGCCTTCCGCGCAAGGCTGACGATAAAAGACGGCCGGGTCATCGCCCGCGACGGCCAGGTCGTGGACCCGCCGCGACCGCAAGCGCCGGAGCGCCTGCGCAGCACATGCCACCTGCCGGACCTGTCGCCCGACAACTTCGCCTTGCGCTGTCCTGATGCTGCCGCCGCGGCGGTGCGGTGCCGCGTCATCGAAGTCGTGCCGGGCCAGATAATCACCCGCGCAGCCGAAGTCGAGCTGCCCTGCCGCGACGGGAGGGTCGCGATCGAGCAGGTCGAGGACCTGTGCCTGGCCGCGGTCGTCCATCGCCACGGTCGCGGCGGCGGGATTGGCGTGGGACTGGTGCGCGGCTTTGGGCTGCGTGACGGCGCGCTGGCGTCCACCGTGGCCCACGACAGCCACAACCTGGTGCTGGTCGGTCGGTCCGCAGAGGACATGGTTGCTGCGGCGCGGGCGGTGGCGCAGATGGGTGGCGGGCAGGCCGCAGTTCGCCAGGGGGAAACGCTGGCCGCCGTGCCCCTGCCGGTCGGTGGCCTGATGAGCGACCGTTCACTGGACGAAGTCGCCCGCGAAGTCGCCCGAACCGAACAGGCCGCCCGCGAGCTGGGCTGTTCGCTGCCCGACCCGTTCATGACCCTCAGCTTCATCGCCCTGCCCGTCATCCCTGAGCTTCGCCTGACGGACCTGGGTCTGGTGGACGTGGCGGCCTTTGATTTCGTGCCCGTCGTGCTCGAACAGTGAGTCAGGCCGGCAAGAGGATGGCCAGCGCCGGCATCGAAAAGCGGCACGGGTTCGGCGAGCGGCGGAGCAAACGCCCATACGGGAGGCGACGGCAATGACCCAGCGGCTGACCATCGCAATTGCCGGCGGCGGACCGGGGCGCGGCCAAATCTGGCCGGCCACAGTCTCAAAGCTCAGCGACCTTTACGACTTCCGCGCCATGATCGAGCCTGTGCCGGAGCGGGCGGCAGAAAATCGCGAGCGCTGGGGCGTCGAGGTCTATCCGGACGTGGCGACGATGCTCGACGAGTGGCGGCCGGACGTCTTGCTCGTGGCCACGCCGCCCGACGCTTACCATTCGATTGTGTGCACGGCCGCGCCCCAGGGCGTCAACATCATCACAGAAATCCCCTTCGGCCCGACCGGCCCCATTGCGCGGATGATGGTCGAAGCGGCCGAGGCCGGCGGCGTGAAGTTGGCCGTGGCCGAAAATGTATATCGCTGGGCGACCGAGCGGCTCAAGCAGAAAATCATCGCCAGCGGGGTCATCGGCCGGCCGACCCATGCGCGGCTGTGGTACACGTCCGGCTGCTATCACGGCTTCAATCCTATCCGCGTGCTGCTGGGCGCCGAAGCGCG
>CAZRSM010000395.1:0-2159 GCA_964602755.1 uncultured Planctomycetales bacterium | reverse complement strand
TGGGGTTCAGCATCGCGATACACATCGACCCGGACGTGCTGCTGCTCGACGAGGTGCTGACGGTGGGTGACGCGGCCTTCCGGGCCAAGGCCGGCTCGATCCTCGACCGCTTCCGCGACCTCAAACGCACGGTGGTCATCGCCAGCCACAGCATGGACCTCATCCGCAACAAGTGCAACCGGGCCATCTGGCTCGACCGTGGGCAGATCCGCATGTCGGGCGATCCGGCGGAGGTCTGCGCGGCCTACGTCAAGGAGTGCTCCAGCTGAGATGACCGCCGGCACGACCTTCAAGGCGCAACCGGCCCGGCAGCAGGCGTGCGGTTCGGCGTTCTGCGAGCCGGCGCTGGTGTCGCTGGCCGCGGTGACGTGGAACTTCGCCCTGGTGGGACGGACGCGCATGCTGGCCGAAGCCTGGCAGCGCAGCGGTCGGCGGCAGGTGTTCGCCCAGGTGCCCGGTCTGCGGACCGCCGCCGAGCGGCTGCTGGGGCCGTTCAAGGCCGACGAGCCGCTGCCGGTGGTGCGTCCCTGGCCGGCCTATCCCGAACGCTGGTGGAGTCATATCAGCGAGCGGCGCTACCTGCGCCTGGTGCGCAAGCGGGCGGCCGACCTGCGGCGCCAACTGTCGCGTCACGTGCCGCTGGAGGAGTCGGCGGCCATCGTCGTTTCGCCCCGCTGGTTGCCGTGGCTCGATCACCTGCCCGTCAGGACGGTGGTCTACGACTGCATCGACGACGTACGCGTGCACGCCGGCCGGCCGGAAACGGTTTCCGTATACCGCCGTTGGGAAGCCGAGCTGATCGAGCGGGCCGACGGAGTGGTGACCACCGCGGCGGCGCTGGCCCGGCACGTGCGGCAGCTCGCGGATGTGCCGGTCGAGCTGGTGCGCAACGGCGTCGACGCCCAGTGGTTCGCGCGGCAGGCCGAGCGCCAGAGCCGCCCGGGCGATCTGCCGCGCAGCGGCCGGCCGCTGGTCGGTTTCGTGGGGGCGCTCTACGGCTGGATCGACTGGCCGCTGGTCGGGCAGGTGGCCGCGGCGCTGCCCGAGTTCGACTTCGTTTTCGTGGGGCCGATCGACGGGCGCAGCCGCCCGGGGAAGGCCGCCGAGCTGGCCAACGTGCATCTGCTGGGTCGCCGGCCGCACCAGCGCGTGCCGGCCTACGTGGCGGCGTTCGACGTGTGCTGGGTGCCGTTCGACGCGACGCAGATCTCGCGGCTGGCCAATCCGGTGAAGATCTACGAGTACCTGGCGCTGGGCAAGCCGGTGGTCAGCACGCCGGTGGCCGACGTGGAGAGCTTCGAGGGGCTGGTGCAGGTGGGGGCCGACGCGCCGGCGCTGGCGGCGGCGCTGCGCAGCGCCCTCGAGCAGCGCGACGAGTCGGCCGCGGCGCGCCGGCGCGAGTTCGCGCGGCGCAATTCGTGGGACGCGCGGGCCGAGCAGTTCGCGCGCTTCGTCGATCGGCTGGCCGGTGGCAAAGGCGGGTGGCGATGAAGCACGTGGTGGTGGTCTTCGGCACGCGGCCCGAGGTCATCAAGCTGGCCCCGGTGATCTTCGCGTTGCGCAAACGCTCGCACGCGGTTCGCCTGACGCTGTGCTCGACCGGCCAGCACAGCTCGATGCTCGACGACGCGCTGGCGGCTTTCGAGCTGGGCTGCGATCACGATCTGGAGATCATGCGCCCGGGCCAGCATCCGACCGAGGTCTTCGGACGGCTGATGCTCGCCCTGCGTCCGTTGCTGCAGGAGCTGGAGCCGGACGTCGTGGTCGTGCAGGGCGACACGGCCACCGTAGCGGCCGGGGCGCTGGCGGCGTTTCTGCACGGGGCGGCCGTGGCGCACGTCGAGGCGGGCCTGCGCACGCGCGACAAGCGGGCGCCGTTCCCGGAAGAAGTGAACCGTCGACTCGCGGGTGTGGTGGCCGACTATCACTTCGCGCCGACATCTGCGGCACGCGACAACCTGCTGGCCGAAGGCGTGCCGCCCGAGAGTGTCTACCTGGTGGGCAACACCGTGGTCGACGCGTTGTACTGGATCAGGGAGCGGATAGGGCGGCGGCCGGCGCCCGACTGGCTCGACCCCCGGGCGCGCCTGGTGCTGGTGACCGCCCATCGGCGCGAGAGCTTCGGCGCGCCGTTCCAGCAACTCTGTCTGGCACTGCGC
>CAZRSM010000394.1:0-21374 GCA_964602755.1 uncultured Planctomycetales bacterium | reverse complement strand
CAGGTCGGCCGGTCCGATGAACAGCGGCAGGTCCAGTATCGCCCCCAGGATGCCCTTGCGACTGCCGTTCGGTCGCGCGACGCGCGCGTCGCGCAACACCCCCCAGGCGATCACGCCCAGATGGACCAGGAACCCTGTCACCAGCGCTATGCCGGCCACGTGGTGAATGACCCGCGCCACCCCCAGCCCGCCGAGCACCTCGTTTATCACCAGCCGCGCCCAGGGCTGCTCGGCGAACTTCATCGGAAAGCCTGTGACCGCCAGCGAGACGAACAGCGACACCAGGATCCAGTGCTGCACGTTCTGTGCGGGTGTGAAACGCCGCAGGCGCCGGCGTCCTTCCGGGTGCTTGAGCACCTCCAGCGTCAGACGCCGCATACGCTCTTCGCCGTGTACGTGCCGTCCAATGACCACCTGGAACAGCTCGAGCAGCGTCAGCACCAGCGAGGGGCCGAAGGTGAAGAACGTCAGGGCCACGAAGGCGATCGCCAGGCCCACCTCCAGCCCCGACATGGTGGGGATGTCGAAGTGCACCGACGCCGCCCCGATGGTCGGGTCGGCCCCGGGGTGACACGCGGTGGCCCGGCACGAGTCGGCCTTGTTGGCCGGGTAGGTGGACGAGAGCGGGTCCTCGCGCGAGCGCATCAGGTGGGCGTTTTCGCCGTGCTTGACGTGGCACGAGACACAGTCGGCGGTGTGCAGCGAGCCGAGCAGGGCCGCCTTGCCGTGGAACGTGCCCGAATAACCGGCCGGCGCGTCGCTCAGCTCGAACTGCTCGCGGATCCTGGGATCGCTGTGACATACCGCGCAAACCTGGGCCAGATCGATCGGCGGGCGGGCGTGGTGCACACGCGAGACCACATGCTTGAGGTAGTAGTTGGTGTGGATGGGAACCTGCCCGCGGTGGCACACCTCGCAACGGTCGTCCGACAGCTCGCCCGCCGGCCCGATGAACGGCACGATCTCGCGCAGGTCGCGGAACACCGGCTCGTCGTGGCAGTACAGACACTCCGACTGCCCCGGCCGCAGCAGCGGTCCCCCGGTGAACTCCAGCCCGGCCAGCTTCGCGGGGTCGTGGATGCTCTGCCTGAGCATGCGCGCCACGTCGGCGTGCGAGAAACGTCGCGCCAGGCCGCTGGGGTCCGACAGGTGGCACTCCTTGGTGCAGTTGACCCGCGAGACCGGCTTGTGCGGGATCACCGCCACCTCGTCGCGCTCGTGGCAGTCCGTGCAACCGATGCGGGCGTGGGCTCCCTGGTGCTGCCGCACATAGTCCGGGGCCACGTAGTACAGGTGCAGCTCGTCGCGGTTTTCGTCGAAACGCCCCATCCCCCGGTACTGGTGGCACAGCAGGCAGTTGTCGGGATCGTCGGCGGCCAGAGGTCCGGTTGCCCCCAGTGTGAGCGCGACGGCCGCGGCCAGCCGTATCAGCCGACCGGCACCCCGTCTGCCGCGATCTTTGACTGCACCGGCTACGCTGCTTCTCATGGCTTCACCTCGTCGCCGGGCGCCCCCCGTGTCGCGCATGTCTGCGAGCGTCGGCTGGACGCCGCCTAAGGTTGGTCGGGACTATTGCTCTCCACCGGCAGGTAGAACGGCTTGCCCTGCTCGATGCTCAATACCGCTTCCATGATCGTGTTGTGCTGGAGCTGTTCGAGCCGCGCGCGCGAGTAACCCAGCCTGGTGATGTCCACCAGCGTGGGATCGGCCTGGTGGCATGGCGTGCACATCGCCCCGGTGGGGCGCACGTGGCGGTGTATGGTCTCCAGCAGCGGCCTGCGCTGGCTTTCGGAAGCCGACTCGGGCAGCGCCAGGAACTGCTCGACCGCGCGGCGCTGCTCGGCGTTCAGTTCGCCCAGCAGCTTCTGCCCCTCGAAGATGCCGATCTTGGCCCCGTACTCGCCGTGCACGTGCAGGGCCATGTGGTCGCGCATCTCGCGCACGATCTCGCGCCACACCTTGCTGTTGGGGTGCGTGATGTTCAGCCGCAACAGCCAGTCCTGGAGCTGCCAGTGGTTGCCCGAGGCCGGCAGCGCCTCGCGCAGCAGGGCCCGCAGTTCGCGCGAAACCTCGGCCGCCCGCTCCGGGCCCACCTCGCCCAGGTCCTCCAGCCGCCGGGCCAGTTTCAGCAGCGGCGGAATGTCGATCGGCGTGCGCCCGGGGAGGGTGAACCACTTGGCCGTCTTGCTGGTGTCCAGGCCCTCGATGTGGCAGACCGTGCAGTCGGTGAACGTCGCGTGCATGTTCAGAAAAGCACGCACCTCGATGCGATTACCGTGTGGCAGGGCGGCGTGGCAGCCCGACGTGGTGCAGGTGTTCTTCGGATCGGGCTGGAACCACTGCGGTATCTGGTGGAAGTGCGCCAGCGGACCGCGCGGCCGATGGGCCGGGTCGAGCTGCTGCATGACCGTCGGGGCCACCGAGGCCTTGGCCAGAAACTCGTCAGCGTCCAGCCGCTTGGGTATGCCCACGATCTCGACCGGCGCGCGCTGGTGCGAGCTGATGATGTTGGCCAGGAAATGCAGCGACGTGTACGCCACGAAGATGTAGCCCACCATCGCCACGCTCGCGTATCCCCGGCACAGGAGCCGCCGCGTAAGTGCGCAGATGCGCTCGCGGGTTCCCACGGCGGCCGGCTCGACCGCCTCCGGCACGCTGATGCCCAGGCGCTGCGCCACGGCTTCGAGCTCTTCGCGGTGACCCTCGACCAGCTCGCCGGCCGGCGCCTGGCCGCTGAGCGAACCGGGCGAAAGCGGGAAGACCAGCGGTGAGAACACCACCGAGAACAGGTGAATGGTGGCGATGTAGATGAATGCCAGATAGGCTTCGTCGGAGTGGATGATGAAGGCGAAGTTGAGCACCCGGCCGCCGAAGAACTCGACCACCGAGTCGTTGGCCCACAGTGCCAGGCCGCTCAGGCCCATCACCGGCATACCCCAGAAGACCGCCCAGTATTCGAACTTCTCGAAGAAGTTGAACTTGCCGAAGCGCGGCCGCTCCTTGCGCAGGAACAGCAGATAACCCAGCAGTTGCAGGAAATCGACCGCGTCGCGCGGCCGCAGCATCTGCGGGGCGTCGTAGATGCGCCGCCACAGGGCCTTGCGCACGCCGGCCTTGCGGTCGCGCCGGATCTGCATGATCAGCTTCACCAGCAGGTAACCCAGGTGATAGACGAAGACCAGCAGCAGCAGGGCCCCGGCCAGCCGGTGCAGCGTGCGGGCCACCGACAGCCCGCCGATGAACTGCACCATCTGCTCGGCCCACGGCTCTTCGGCGAACTTGATCGGCATGCCGGTGTACACCAGCACCATGAACGGAATGGCCATTACCCAGTGCTGCAGACGCTCGTGGACGCTCATGCGCTGCACCAGCTTGCGCCCCTCGGGATGCTTCTGGATCTCGCGCGCCAGCGCCACCATCCGCTCGTGGTCCGGGTCGTGCGGCCTGATCGTCGAGTGCAACAGTTCCAGGATCACGATCAGGAAGAACAGCGCCATCACCCCGGCCGTCAGCATGATGAAGAAAATGGCCACATAGAACTCCGGCGTGCGCTGCGACGGATCCAGCTCGAGGTGCACCGCGGCCTTGCTCATCTGCGGCGGCGCCCCGGGGTGGCAGGCGGTGGTGCGGCAGGTGTCGGGCACGTTGTCGGGATTGATCGACGAGGCCGGGTTGTCGGCCGGCAGGATCAGGTGCTGGTCGCCGTTGGGGGCCGAGTGGCACTCGACGCAGGTGGCCGTGTCGGTGCTGCCCAGCAGGCTGGCCTTGCCGTGAAAGCTGTGCAGATAGCTGGCCACCGTGTCGTGCCCGCCGATCTGCTTGATGATCTCCGGGTCGCTGTGGCACACCGCGCAGACCTGAGCCAGTTGCTTGACCGGCCGGGCGGGCTTCATGCGGCTGGCCACGTGATTGGCGAAATAGGTGATGTCGATGCGCACTTCCTCGGCGTGGCACGTGTCGCAGCGCGTGCCGCCGCTGTGCCGGCGGAAACCGCGCGGCACCCCGCGCTCGAAGCCGAAGGTGGGCTGGTCGTGACAGTACAGGCACTCGGCCTGCCCCTCGTGCAGCAGCGGCGGGTCGAACTTCAGCTCGCGCAGCCGCTCGGGCGCGTGGGCGCTGTGCATCAGGCTGTCTGCGACCCGCTGATGGCTGAAACGCAGCTCGACGCCGGTGGCCTGGGCCACGTGGCAGGTGGTCGTGCAGTCGACGCGCGTCTTGACCTGGTGCGGAATGACGCGGACCTCTTCAGCCTTGTGGCAGCCGGTGCAATCCACCCGTGCGTGTGGTCCCTGACGATACTCGTAGTACTCGGCGCTGCAGAAGAAGAGCCGCAGCTCGTTGGTCTCCGGGTCGACGCGGCTCAGACCGCGGAAACGGTGGCACAGCAGGCAGTTGTCCTTGTCCGAAGCAACTGCCTCGCCGACCAGCAGCAGCGCTGCGACGACGAAGCTAGCAGTCCTGGCGTGGATGGTTCGCATGATCTGTCTTCGCAACCGGTTCGCGGGTTGGGTCGAAGACGCGCCGAGCGCCGCCGCCGAGGCGCATAACCGACCGGGCGACAGCAAACCGCCTCACCCGGCTCACGTCAACCGCACCAGGCGCCGACACCTGTGCCGACCCGCCGAACCACGACGTTTTCTTCGTGCCGCGCTCGGCGATCTCCGCGCCGGCAGGCCGCCGTGCCGCTGCTGCCGGCTGGTGCCCCGAACGCTCCGGCAACGTCACCGAATCAGCAGTTCTGGTCACACCCCGGTCCCCCGTGCATCCCCGATCAGGCCGTCTTCTCGACTCCTTCAACTGGTACACGCTTGCATATTCCGTGCCGTTGATATGTCGGGTGCCGCAACTGCCGGCACGCAGCCGAGACTGCCCCAGAGGCCTTTCCAGGGCCGCCCACCCCGGCGCGTCGGCCACCCGCGGCTGCCGGAGCCGTGATTGCCCTGCGCACAACTTCACACGCCGTGGGGCATTCCGCGCACCGCCCGCCCGCGGCAGCGGAACCCGCTGCGCGTCCGGCGAGCGCTCCGGGGCGCGTGCGCTGGTGTCTCAAGGTTGGGAAAATGGACAAATGGTATCTGGCGCATACTCTATGCTCCATGCGGCACGCAGCGTGCCCGGTCATGGGTTGCTGGTGCGGCTGGGCGGTCGTATTCTTAAGAACGTCCGCGGGGTGCGGAGAGCGAGGCAGATGGCCGACTTCAGCAAACTCCTCGGGAACTGCACGGACGAATGTCCGCGCGAGTGCCTGATCGCCCAGGCGGTTTCGGGCTTGTCCGTGGGACTCCTGCTTGTAACCCCAAACGGCAAAGTAGGTTGGCTCAATCGCGCCGCAGAGCGGCTGCTCGATGCCGAGAACGACCGCTGCTCCGGCCGCCCGGTCGAGGAGGTTTTCAAGGATCCTCAGGTGGCGGCGTTCTGGCAGGACGCGGTCGAGAACACCGAAACGCATTCAGCGGAGGTCTCGGCCCGCTGGCCCAAGCCGCGCGAGCTGAAGCTGCACGCCAGCCGCTGTGCCGGCCCCGACGGGCGCTTCCTGGGCTGGGCGGTGCTCATCTGCGACGTCACCGAAGAAAAGAAGATACAAGTCGAACTGTCGCAGGCTGTTGCGACGCGGCTGCTCGATCTGACCAGCGGCCACATGCCGCCCGAGCCGGTGGCGAGCCTGACGCAGCAGGAACTGCGCGTGCTGCGCCTGGTCGGGCGCGGGCTGGCCAACGATGAGATCGCCCGTCAGGCGAACATTTCGCCTTCGACCGTGCGGTCGCATCTCAAGAGCGTATATCGCAAGCTGGGGCTGGACTCGCGTGCCGCGGCGGTGAGCTTCGCCGTTCGCAACCACCTGGTGTGACTAGCCGGTGGGGGGGAGTAATATGCCTTTAGGGGTGATTGTCGCTACGACTGGTATGCCCGATATTTCCTTAGCGTACTGTGGTAGTATATGCGTTCACGAGGCTGGTCGATGCCGCGCGCTGATCGCGGGGCAGCGGCAGGCAGCGGGGCTGTGTTCGCAGCCCGTGCGCCGGTGAACCGCGGAGAGCGCTGCCGAGACCGACGTTTGGCCCTGGGTACGGACGCCCAGGTTGAAAACGTGTTCGAGGTTCCTGGCTCGGTTTTCACGTCAGGGCGGCCTGTTCGCCCGTCGCATCGCAAGGAGAAGGAACTATGAGACTCAGGTACGTCAAGGTCGCGACGATGTTGGGGGCGGTCTGTCTGCTTATCGGCACGGTAGGGGGCTGTCCGCTCAGCTCGCTGTTCCCGCAGGCGCCGGAACCCAATTGTCCGGAGCCCAACACCGCCGAGCCGAATACCCCCGAACCCAATACTCCCGAACCGAATACGCCTGAACCGAACGCCACCACCAAGACCGTTCACGAGAAGATCTTTACCGAGATTCTCAGCAGCCCCGATTTCGAGGGCACCTCGACCTGCCTGAATTGCCATTCCAACCACGCTCGCAACATCCTTGAGACTCAGCACTGGAACTGGTCGGCCGAGATCCAGAACATCCCGGCCGCGGAGGGCGAGACCCACGGCAAGGTCGACATCATCAACGCCTTCTGCATCTCGATCCCCAGCAACGAAGGCCGATGCTCGCAGTGCCACCCCAGCTATGGCTGGCGCGACGACACCTTCGATTTCACCGACATCGCCAACATCGATTGCCTGATTTGCCACGACGGCACCGGTACCTACCGCAAGCATCCCACCGACGGTGGTGGGGGCGGCGCGCCGGCCCTGCTGGTCGACGGCGAGGTCGTTCCGGTTACCGACATGTCCGAGCTGAACCCCGTGGCCTACAGCGTCAGCCCGCCCAAGCGGCAGAACTGCGGCCTGTGCCACTTCTACGCCGGCGGCGGCGACAACGTCAAGCACGGCGACCTGTCCTCCGCCCTGGCCGAGGCTACCGAAGACCTCGACGTCCACATGGGCGGCCAGGACTTCTCGTGCCAGACCTGCCACACCGAGACCGACCACCAGATCCTCGGCACCACCGAATACTCGGGGGCCGAGGGGATCGTGAGCTGCCAGTCCTGCCACACCGACCGGCCGCACTCCGGGATGCTCGGCTCGCTGCTGAACCTGCACCTCGAGCGCGTCGCCTGCCAGACCTGCCACATTCCCACCTTCGCGCGGGGCGTGGCCACCAAGCTCGAGTGGTACTGGGACGAGGCCGGCCAGGACGGCGTGACCCCCGACGAGCAGTACGGCCGCGAGACCTATGACAAGAAGAAGGGCCGCTTTGTCTGGGGCATGGACGTCAAACCCGTCTTCCGGTGGCACAACGGCAAGTGGTTCAAGCGCGTCATCGGCGTCAACGACACCTACACCGAGGCCGGCACCGTGGACGATCCGATCCTGATCTGCGGTCCGGTCGCCACGGCGGACGACGCCGACGCCAAGATCTACCCCTTCAAGGAGTTCAAGGGCACCCAGCCGGTCGACCCGGTCAACAAGCGCCTGGTGGTGCCGCACCTGTTCGGCACCGCGGCCGGTCCCAGCCCGTACTGGGCCGAGTTCAACTGGGACGCCGCCATCTCCGAAGGCACCGCCTACGCCGGCCAGGACTACAGCGGCACCTACGACTTCGCGCACACCGTGTCGTACCTGTCGCTCAACCACGAGATCGCGCCCGCCACGGAAGCCCGCCAGTGCGAGGACTGCCACGGCGTGGACAGCTTCTGGGAGCAGTTGGGCATCAGCGATCCGTTCGGCTCCTGACAAGAGCGCCAGCCGCCTGATCTGAAGGGGGACCAGACAGCCAGCGCCGGCCGGTGCGAGCACACGGCTCGCCCGGCCGGTTGCTTTTTGCGCACGCGCAAGGTGTTCCGCTTTGCTGCCGGGCCGCCGCGCGGCCTACGCCGGCGCCGTGCCGGTGGGATCGTCGAGGGAGACCGACGGCTCGTCGGCGAAGGGATCGGCGTCGGGCGGCTCGTCGACCGGCAGCTCGGTTTCCCCTGCGCTTCCCGTCGTGTCGTGCAAGGGCAGGCCGGTGGCGGCGTCGAAGGTCACTTCGCCTCCGGGATTCCCGCGGCGCAGCGCGTGGCAGCCGGCACGGGTCAGGTCGCGTTCCACGATCGCCTGGCCGGGCAGCTCGAACAGGAACTTCGAACGGGTCTGCGACCGTACCGAACCGCGAAAGGCCCGCCGCTGCGCGTGCGAGAGGTACAGCTCGCGCATCGCCCGCGTGATACCCACGAACAGCAGTCGGCGTTCCTCTTCCAGCTCCTCGAGCTGGCCCCCCAAGGCGCGCTCGTGCGGCAGGGTCCCCTGTTCGAGGCCGATAATGAACACGACCGGGAACTCCAGCCCCTTGGCGGCGTGCAGCGTCATCAGCAGCACCGCGCCGGCGGCCTGGTCCAACTGGTCCTGGTCGCTGACCAGCGCCACGCGTTGCAGGAACTCTTCGAGCGTCGGCTCAGGCGTCTCACGCTCGAAGCGGGCGGCTGCCGTCACCAGCTCGGTCACGTTGGCCCAGCGGTCTTCGCCGGCCGACTCGTCCTCGGTTCGCAACGCGGCTTCCAGCCCGCTCAGCTCGAGCACGATCTCGAGCGCCTCCTGCGGGCCTGCGGCAGCGGCGGCCGCGGCGCGCAAATCCGCCAGCAGCTCGGCAAAAGCCGCCACCCGCCGCAGCGCGGCGCCACGCAGGTTACGCACCTCCGCCAGACGCCCCAGCACGTCATACAATGGACAGCGCCAGGCGGTGGCGGCCTGCATGAGCCGTTCGATGGTGGTCTTGCCGATGCCACGGGCCGGCGTGTTGATGATGCGCAGCAGGGCTTCGGTATCGTGGGGATTGATCACCAGCCGCAGGTACGCCAGCGTGTCGCGGATCTCGCGGCGGTTGTAGAACTCGACGCCGCGCACCATCTTGTAGGGGATGTTCCGGGCCCGCAGCTCCTCCTCCAGCGTGCGCGACAGGGCGTTGACGCGGTACATGATGGCGATTTCGTCGTAGGCCCTCCCGGCGGAGTGCAGCTCGGCCACCCGCCGCGCGATCCAGGCCGCCTCGGCGTTGCCGTCATCGAAGGTCAGCACCTGCACCGGCTCGCCCTGGCCCAGCGCGCCCCACAGGTCCTTGGCCTTGCGCTGGAAGTTGTGCGCGATCAGGTCGGCCGCGGCGGTGAGAATGTGCCCGGTCGAGCGGTAGTTCTGCTCGAGCCGCACCACCACCGCGTCGGGATAGTCGCGTTCGAACTCGAGGATGTTGCCCAGGTTGGCGCCGCGCCAGCCGTAGATGCTCTGGTCGGGATCGCCCGTGGCGCAGATGTTGCGATGCTGCTGCGTCAGCAGGTTGGCGATCAGGTACTGCGCGAAGTTGGTGTCCTGATACTCGTCAATAAGCACGAAACGAAACCGCTGGCCCAGCTCGGCCGCCACCTCCGCGTTGTCGCGCAGCAGCAGGGCCACCCGCATCAGCAGGTCGTCGAAGTCAACCGCGTTGCGCTCGCGCAGCAGGCGGTCGTACTCGGTGTAGATGCGGCGCGTCAGCAGCTCCGCGACGGTGCCGAACTCCTGCTGGCGCAGGTCGTGATACGCCTCGGGTGTCAGCAGGGCGTTCTTGGCCCGGCTGATCGCCGCCAGGACCTTGGCCGGCGTAAGCTGAGGATCCTGGATGCCGCAGTTTTCGATGGCCTGTTTGACCACGCGGCGCTGGTCGGCCTCGTCGTAGATCGAGAACCCCGGCTGCACGCCGCACAGCTCGCCGTACTCCCGCAGCAGCCGGGCGCAGAGCGAGTGGAACGTGCAGACCCACATGCCGCGGGCCACCCCGAGCCGTTCGATGCGTCTGAGCATCTCGTCGGCGGCCTTGTTGGTGAAGGTGATCGCCAGCACCTCGTGCGGGCGGGCACCGCTGCGCACCAGGTAGGCCGCCCGGCGGGTGATGACGCGCGTCTTGCCGCTGCCCGGCCCGGCCAGCACCAGCAACGGCCCCTCGACGTGCATCACCGCGCGGCGCTGTGGCTCGTTGAGGTCGGCCAGCAGCTCGTCCAACCTGGATCGCTTGGCGCTCATGCCCCCTCATATACCCGCCGGCACCGGGCCGTACAACATGGTTGAAACGCAGGGAACGGAGGGACTGAGGGGCGGTGAGTAAGGGAAAGAGCGTCGGCGCTGGGCGAGCAACTCCCCTCCCTGGCAGGGAAGGGCTGGAAGAGGCTGGGATCGGCCGAATGCAGACTGCAAAGTCGAGAACGCAAGAAGGCCACCGGCGGCGCGGCTGTCCACTGGTCGTCCGTCTTCGGCATCGGGCGGTCCAGGCCCGACGCTACGGCCGCCGGCCGACCTGGTGATCAGTGCTCCGCCCAGGCCGAGTCGCCGGCGGCGAGGGACCAGTCGATCCCGAACAGGCCCGCCCCCAGCACCGCCGCGTCGCCGCGCCGCCACACGTCGGCCGAGAAGACGATCCAATCGGGGTAGGCGATGCCTGAGACGAAGTAGGGCAGCCGATCAGTAGCCCGCAGCCCCTTCACGCCCGTGCCGCCGACCAGACCCACGCAGGCGCGCTCCGATCCCGGCCGCGGGTAGATCATCAGGCAGGCCAGGTCGTCGCCGCGCAGCTCGCGGTCACCGGCCGTGATCACGCCGCGGCGCACCTGGAGCGGCGCGGCGGCCAGCAGCCCGGCATAAGCGCTGTTCGTGTCGGCGTTGCCGTAGAGTACGACGTTGCGGTCGGGATTGCTGGTGGGATCGAAGTCGCGGTCGAGCACGATCCGCAGCGTGCCGTTGCCGCGGTACCAGAAGGTTTCGCTGTCGTAGCGGGCCTTGGCCAGGGCCCAGGCGTTTTCGGCCTCGGTGCCCTGCGTGCCGACCACCAGCAGCACGTGGTTGGAAAACACGCTCTTGAACAGCCCGTAGCGGTGCGGCCCCTTCTCCGAGCTCGGGGCCGGCTCGGCTGATCGCCAGCCGGCCTCGTCGTGCAGGAGGTCGATCGGCCCGCCCCGATAGGCGACTTCGAGCTTGCCGCCGTCGAGTTCGACAGTCAGCGGGCCGGCGACCAGCAGGCGGCGCGGATCGAGCCGCAACCGGCGCACGTTGTCGGTCTGGCCCAGCAGCACCCGCCGGCCGGGATCGACCTGGAGCCGCACGCGGCTGGGGGCCAGTTGCCGTTGCTGCTGGACGATGGTGACCCAGTGGCAGGTGCCGTTGATGCCGGGGCAGGTGGTGACGAACTCGACCACGCGCGGCGCCGGCGGCCGGGCGTGACGCTGGAAGAACTCGAACAGCTCGAGCTTGTCGAAACAGTCGCGGCCCAGCTCGGGCGTCGTGTCGTAGACGTGTCCCATCCCCGGATCGACGTGCAGGGTCACGTCCGAATGGAACTCGCGGATGGCATCGTACATGCCCTTGCCCAGCTCGAAGGGGACCACCTGGTCGGCGTCGCCGTGGATGATGTACACGCCCAGTTGGCCGTAGTTGCGCAGCATCAGTTTGGTACGCGACGGGTTGGCGCAGCGGTCGAGCAACGCCTGGACGGGCGTCGGGTCGTCATAGCTGATCGCGCCGGCATACGACCAGAAGTCGGGCCAACTGGCCCCGGGGCCGATGGCCGCGAAACGGTCGGGAAAGTGGGCCGCGATCTGCCACACACCGTGCCCGCCCATCGAGTGTCCGCCCAGGTAGATGCGGGACGGATCGGGTTTCACGCTGCGCAGCGCCAGCTCGAAGACCTCCAGCGCGTCGAGCCGGCCCCAGTCTTCCCAGTCGAAGCCGAACGGCCGGCGGTTGGTGGGGTGCACGAACGCCAGCCACGGCTTGGGATAGTAGACGTCGCGGTAGTTGCTGGCCTCGTCGCCGGCCCCGTGCAGGTACATCATCAGCCCCGGCGGCTCGGCCAACTGCGGTCCGCGCGGCGGCCGCAGGCAGTAGTACTGCACAGAATCGTCGATGGCCGAACGGAACGTGAGCTTGCGGTATTCGTCGGCGCGTCGCACGGGGATCTCGAAGACCACCTCCTGCCGCGACGGCCGACCGTTGCCGGCCTCGCAGCCGGCTACGCGATACGCGATCCGCTCGCCGCGGGCTGCGACCGCCGGCAGGCGCACGGGCACCTTCATGATCGACAAAGCCGGCAACCGGCACGGCTCGATCTCGACTGCCGGCGGCTGGCCTTCGGCCGGCAGGTCGCGCAGGTCGATCGGGTGGGTGGTGGTGTTGAGGAACACGATGCCGGCCAGCAGCTCGCGGCTGGTGCCCGCCAGGGCCTCGGGCAGCGTGGCGTCGGCCATGTTGATCATCACGTCGTGCGTGACCGGCTCGAGCACGACGCGCAGCGTGCCGCGTTTGCAGCGAAACAGCAGGTGGTTGTCGCCGGCCTGCAGCAGAACGGGGATCAGCACCCAGTTGTAGCGATAGTGATTCTGCACGCGGGGCACGCCGTTGACGTAAACCACCGACTGCCCCACGGCCCGCAGCAGCGCGCGGCGCGGCCGTTCTACGTGAACGCACGTATATGCCCAGCCTCCCTTGAGGGCCGGGTGTTCGAGGGCCTTGCCCGGCTCGCTGACCACGCTCTGCCAGGCGTGCTGCTTGCCGTCGGCCGCTTCGAGCTGCTGCCCCTCTGCCGGCGGCCGCCACGTGCCGGACACGATGGCGGCCGTGATGCGGTCCGCCAGAAACGGCTGCCGCCGGCCTGCCCCCGGATGTTCGACCACCAGCCACTGCGTCGGCTCGATGGCCTGTTCGATGCTGGCCGGCTCGGCGGCCGAGGAGACGGCGCAGAAAAGCACTCCCAGCGACCAGATTGCCATGCTGCGCACCACGGAATCCTCCTTGTGCGACGAGTCCTGCGCGGGTGTCAAGCAGCTCGGATTGTAACCGGTCGCCAGCGCGGCGCGGCGCGGTTAACATCGCAGCCCGGGCTCTTGGAGAACCAGCAGGCAACGTGTCCGGCACGAAGATCGCCGGACGGGAGGAGCGGCAGTGGCGCTGGAATACCGAACCGCCGGCGAATCTCACGGACCCGCCGTGCTCGCGCTGGTCGAGGGGCTGCCCGCCGGCCTGCCGGTCGATATCGACCTGATCAACGCCGAGCTGCGCCGCCGACAGGGCGGCTACGGCCGCGGCGGACGCATGAAGATCGAGAGTGACGAGGTCAGCGTGCTGGCCGGCCTGCGGCGCGGCGTGACGCTCGGTTCGCCGGTGGTCCTGCAGATCGTCAACCGCGACCATCGCATCGACCAGGCGCCGCCGGTGCACTGTCCGCGCCCGGGTCATGCCGACCTGGCCGGGGCGCTCAAGTGGCTCACCGACGATTGCCGCGACGTGCTGGAGCGTGCCTCGGCGCGCGAGACGGCCGCGCGCGTGGCCGCCGGCGCGTTGGCGCGCTGCCTGCTCGAACGCTTCGGCGTCCAGTGCGTGGGGTACGTCGTGCAGATCGGTGCGGCGCGGGCCAGCGTGGCCGACGACCTCGCAGCCGACGCTTTGCGCCGCGCCCGCGACAGTAACGAGGTCTACACACCCGATCAGGCGGCGGTCGAGCCGATGATCGAGCAGATCAGGCAGGCCCACGCGGCGCGCGACACGATAGGGGGGCTGATCGAGGTGCGCGTCTTCGGGCTGCCCCCGGGGCTGGGTTCGTGCATGGCCTGGCAGGACCGGCTCGACGGGCGCCTGATGGGGGCGGTCGGTGCGGTCCAGGCTATCAAGGCGGTCGAGATCGGGCTGGGGCGGGCGGTCGCCGAGCGACGCGGCAGCGCGGTGCACGACGCCATCTGCTACGACCCGTCGCAGCGCAGTCGGCCCCACTGCGGCTTCGTTCGGCGGACCAACAACGCCGGCGGCCTGGAAGGCGGGATCACGAATGGTCAGACGCTGGTTCTGCGGGCCGCCATGAAGCCCATCAGCACGCTGCTGCAAGGTATGGAAAGCGTGGACCTGCGCACGCTGGCCGCGGCTCGCAGCGACTATGAGCGCAGCGACATCTGTGCCGTGCCGGCCGCCAGCGTGGTGGTGGAGAATGTGGTGGCCTTCGAGATCGCGCGGGCCTGGCTGGAGAAGTTCGCCGGCGACACGCTGTCAGAGGTCGAGGCTGCCTATCAGAGCTTTCGTGAGCTGCTCGATGGGCGTTTCGGAGCGCCGGGGCACTGAGGACAGCCCGGCGGTTTCGGCTACCGCAACACGCGCTGGCCGAGCGTCGGCAACGGGGTGCCGAACAGGCGCCGACACAGGCTTTCGGCTCCGGCCCGCAGCTTGTCTCCCTCTGGCGACTCGTCGACGTGTTCAACCGCCGCGGCCAGGTTGGCCGGCGAGAGCAGCATGGCCACCGGCTGCGGCAGATCGGCCGCCCGGGCGAGGCCCTTGAGCAGGCGCCGATCGCTTTCGGAAAGGCCCAGCACGTCGACGGCCAGCGTGAGGTAGTCCACCGTTGGTGGTGACTGGGTGCGGTCGCGGTTGAGGAACCGTGCCGACAGGACGATCAGCAGCAGCACCGCCAGTGCCCCCGCCAGCAGCCAGAGCACTTCGGCCCGTTGCGGCCCGCTGGTCAGCGCGTCGCGGATCGAGCGGAAAAAGAACACATCCTGCCCCGTGGCCCAGGCCAGCAGCAGACCCACGCTTGCGCTCACGGTTGCACCTCCGCCGATTGCTCGTCGGCCGGATCGTCACCATAGACCTGCCGCAGCAGCTCGCGCACGCGCTCGACGGTCTTGGGATCGCTGGGGTCGGCCTGGCCGCTGGAGAGTTTTTCGAGCATGGCCCGCAGCTTGCGCCGCTGACGATCACGCTCGGGGTCTTCGCCGTCGGGGGCCGGCACCGACAGCTCCTCGTCACTGTGCCGCGGCAACAGCGGTTGCTGCGAAAGCACGCGGATCAGCGTCTGGGCCAGGTGCCGAATGCCGTCGAGCGGGTCGTCGAGCAGGGCCTCGAGATCACGCCGGAATCGCAACGCCAGCTTCTCGGTGCTGACCACCTGCAAGGCCAGGATGCGGTCGCGCGGGTCGGGCGAACGCATATAGGCCTGCAACTGCGGCCGCCACACGTCGGCGTGCTCGCGCAACGCCGCGATCAGCGGCCCGCGTTTGGCCGGCGGCGTGCGCCGGCAGGCTTGCCACAGCATCGTGCAGTCGTCGCTGGCGGCCTGCTCCTGCGGCGTGGCCGGCGTGGCCGGGTGCTCGGTGCGCCCTCTGAGCGGGGCGTTCAAGGCCGCTTTGACGATCTCGGTCTCCAGCGCCACCACGCACCAGCGCGCGAAGGTGGCCAGGGGCGAATCGCTGTCGGCCACTTGCTGCAGGATGGCCCGTGCCGTCGGCGAGTCGATCTCCGCCAGTGCGTAGACGGCGGCCTTGTGCAGCTCCGGGTCGTCGGAGTCGACCCAGCGCGACAGCAGGCTGGCCCGGCGCGCTTCGGAAAAACCCGCATGGCACGTCCAGCGCGGCGCCAGCGGGCGCAGGTGCTCGGGCAGCAACCGCAGGCGCGGGTCGAGCCGGTCGAACCAGCGCGGCTCGTGCACCGCGGACAGGTTGCGGCGGATCTCCGGGTCGTCCAGCAGATCGCTCTGCTCGAGCAGGGCCTTGATCTGTTCGGGAGTTTGCCAGCCGGCCAGCAGCCTGGCCGCATTACGCCGCCAATCGGGCCTGGTCAGCGCGGTCACCAGAAAGTAGGCCAGCCGCGGCCCGTTCCAGGACGCCAGTTGCTCGGCCACGGCCACGCGCACGCGACTGCGCCGCGTTTCCAGGCGCTGCCACAGCCGCGGGCCGAGATCCTCGGCGAACCACAGCGCCACTTCGAGCACTTCGTTGCGATGGTGCAGGTCAAAGGTACGCAACGCCTCATCCAGGGCGAGCACCGCGCGGCGGCGGGCCTCGTCGATCTCGCCGCAGTGATCGAGCGGTCGGTCGGTCTCCAGCGCCGCCAGGAAAGCGTCGGCGGCCTGGCGCAGGACCCCGCCGGCCAGGGCGCGTACCCGGGGGGCCGGATCGCGCACCGCCTGCGACAACAGGTAGAACATGCGGATGCACGGCGCGTCGGCCAGGGCCCGCAGGGCATTCGCGCGGGCCTCGGCGTCGCTCGATTTGTAGGCCAGCGCCACGCCGTCGTAGAAATGGTCACGCTGCTGGCGGATATGCGCGCGGGTCGGCTCGTCGAGCTGGTCGTAAGCCGCGATCAGTCCGCCCCAGGCGGCCGCGTTCTGGCGCGCGAGCAGCACCGCCACGATCCGCTCGCGCCACTGCGCCTCGGCGCGTGGCAGGCCGGCGGCCAGGATGCGGTCGCAGTCGGGGCTGGGCCCCTGCGAGAGCCAGTCGTATAGTTTGTTTACCAGTAGCATTTGCGACGTCGCCGGCCGCGGGCCGCCACGATTGGCGGCGCGCAGGCGGCCGCTTTGTGGGTTTCATCGGTCCGCCCGGCCCCTGGCGTGAACGACGATGGTTGACAACGCCCGCCCGCAGCCGCACCCTGCCGACATGTCCGCAAGCAGCCCAGGGCAGCCCGATCCACGCCTGGCGGTCGATATCGCGCACGTCCGCCTGGCCACCCCCGTACTGATGGCCTCCGGCACCTGCGGCTACGGCGAAGAGTACGCCGATGTGGTCGATTATCGGCTGCTGGGAGGCCTGATAACCAAGAGCGTCACGCGCGAGCCGCGGGCCGGTAACCCGCCGCCGCGCATCGCCGAGGTCGAAGCCGGCATCCTCAACGCCATCGGCCTGGCCAACGTCGGGTTGGAGCGGTTCGTGGCCGAGAAACTGCCCTTCATCGAACAGATGCCCACGCGCGTGTTCGTCAACGTCGCCGGCCACAGCATCGACGACTACGTAACGGTGGCGCGCCGGCTCGACCAGTACGAGTGCATCGCGGGTATCGAGCTGAACGTCTCCTGCCCGAATGTCGCCGACGGGCTGACGTTCGGTACCGACGCCGGGCTGCTGGAGCAGTTGGTCCGCGCCGTCAAGGGGGAACTGCGCCGCGGAGTGCTGATCGTCAAGCTCTCGCCCAACGTCACCGACATCACCGCCACGGCGCACGCCGCGATCGCCGGCGGGGCCGACTGCCTGAGCCTGACCAACACCTTTATCGGAATGGAGATCGACATCGATGCCCGGCGACCGGTGCTGGCCAATGTCACCGGCGGGCTGAGCGGCCCGGCCATCCGCCCGCTTGCGCTGTACCAGGTGCACCGCGTCTATCGCGAAGTGGCCGGCCCGGCCGGCGTGCCGATCATCGGCATGGGGGGGATCACGTCGGCCCGCGACGCGCTGGCGTTCATGCTGGCCGGCGCGACCGCCGTCGCGGTCGGCACGGCGCTGTTCATCGATCCCGCCGCGCCCCTGAAGATTGCCGCCGGTATCGGTGCATACCTCGACCGCCATGGACTGCCCGACGTCGCCGCCCTGACCGGCCGGCTGGAGTTGTGACCTGGCAGGGGGGCATGGGCAGGCGCAGCTTGCCCGTGCGTCGAGCATGCACGATTCGCTCGACCGGCGGGCCGCGTGGGCGGGTTTCACTTGTCGATGACACCCGCCCCTGAACGAAGTGGGGGCGGCGTCGGCGATTGATCTGCCGCGCAGGACACTCCGGACCCGACGCTACGACCTCGGCAACTCCCTGGCGCTCTCGGCGTTTGCCTCGCGCTGCGGGCGGCTACTCGGCGCTCAGCAGCCCTTTGTCCGCCAGGTAGTTGATCACCTGCGCGGCACACTCTTGCGGCGTGAGGTTGGCCACGTCGAGCGTGATCTCGGGCTTGAGCGGCTCTTCGTACGGCGCCGAGATGCCGGTGAATTCCGGGATCTCGCCGGCGCGGGCCTTCTTGTAGAGCCCCTTGGGGTCGCGCTGTTCGCAGACCTCCAGCGGGGCGTTGACGAAGACCTCGATGAACGTCAAGCCCGCCTCCTCGTGGATCTTGCGCACCTGGTCACGATCGGCCCGGTACGGACTGATGAAGCTCGTGAACGTCAGCACGCCCGCGTCGGCAAACAGCTTGTCCACCTCGCCGATGCGGCGGATGTTCTCCGCACGGTCTTCGGGCGAGAAGCCCAGGTTCTTGTTCAGGCCGTGCCGGATGTTGTCGCCGTCGAGCACATATGCCAGATGGCCCTGCTCGACCAGCGCGTGCTCCACGGTAAAGGCCACCGTGCTCTTGCCCGAGCCGCTCAGGCCGGTGAACCACACCGTGGCCCCCTTCTGTTTGAGCAGTTTGAACCGATCGGCGCGCTCGACGTGTCCCTCGTGCCAGGTGATGTTCGTCGCTACTTGCTTGGCCAACTCCTACTCTCCCTGCTGCGGTTGGAACAACGGCGTGGACAGGTAACGCTCCCCGGCCGACGCCAGTATCACCACGATCAACTTACCCGCGTTCTCTGGACGCCGGGCAACCTGGCTGGCGGCGCACAACGCGGCACCCGAGCTGATGCCGCAGAGTATCCCCTCCTGCCGGGCGGCGCGACGCGCCCAGTCGAACGCGTCATCATTGCTGACCGTGATGACCTCGTCAATCACATCGAGGTTCAAAACCTCGGGTACGAAACCGGCCCCGATGCCCTGGATCTTGTGCGGACCGGGCCCGATCGGCTCTCCCGCCAGCGTCTGCGTCAGCACCGGCGAGTCGGCCGGCTCGACCGCCACGCACCGGAAGTCCGCCTTGCGCCCCTTGATGACCTCGCCCACGCCCGTGATCGTCCCGCCGGTGCCCACGCCCGCCACCAGAATGTCGGCCTTGCCGTCGGTGTCGCGCCAGATCTCCTCGGCGGTGGTGCGCCGGTGGATCTCCGGGTTGGCCGGGTTGCGGAACTGCTGCGGCATGAAGGCCGCCGGCAGCGACTTTACCAGCTCCTCGGCTTTCCTGATCGCTCCGGGCATGCCCTCGGCGGCCGGCGTGAGCACCAGCTCGGCGCCGAGCGCCTGCAGCACGCGCCGCCGTTCGACGCTCATGCTTTCGGGCATCGTCAGGATCAGACGCAGCCCGCGGGCGGCACACACGAACGCCAGCGCAATGCCAGTGTTGCCCGAGGTCGGCTCGATGATGGTCGTCTCGGGCGTTATCTGACCCTGCTCGATGCCGGCTTCGATCATCGCCAGCCCGATCCGGTCCTTGACGCTCATCAGCGGATTGCGGAATTCGAGCTTGGCGTAAACTGAAGCCGGGCCGGTGATTATGCGGTTGACGCGGACCAGCGGCGTCTGGCCGATGGTGAGAGTTATGTCCTCAAAGAGTCGGCTCATGTGTCTGCGACCTCCTGGCCCCCGTAACCCTTTGTGTGTCAAAAAGTAAGCGGCCGCCCCAGATCGGGCCCCGCGGGGCGGGACGGCGGCAGCCTTCGGCCGCGGGAGATTGTCGCGCGCGGTCGCCGAATGTCAATCAGGGTCTACCGGCGCCCGCGGATCGGGAGGAATCGCACCAGCGCCGAAAAAAATCGCCTGCGGAGGTGGAAAACCGGGCGCCGGCGGGCCTAGAAAACAGTGCAAGCGACACTCTGCTTAACTCCTCCTCCTGTAAGAAGGAAACCCCTCTCCTCAGAGGGGTTTCCTTGTTTGCTGCGCCGGCGAGCCTTCGGAAGCGTTCACGGGCAAAAAGGCCGAAAAAATCGAAAGCGAGGTGGAATTCCGCCAACCAGGTTGCCTATTAAGAGATGAAAGCTAACTCCTCCTCCTGTAACGCGGGAACCGGTCGTGCAAGCGGCAGGTTCCCGCGTTTTTTGCTGCGCTGCCGGGGTCGGCCTCTTGCCGGGCGCAAAGCAAACGGGCGTCCCGTCACTACCGCCGACGGACGCCCATTTGCCGGAGGGAGGGCATGTTGTTGTGGCTCGTCTTGCGGTCACCGCAATCGGGGTCTGACCACCCCGCGAGTCCCCCCGCATTCTACCCCCCCGATCCAGCGCGCGGCTACTCCTCAGGCCAGACCTTCTCGCCGCTGTCTGCGTTGTAAAGGTGGATGCAATCCACCGGACAGCCCTGCGCCGCCGCCAGGATGCTCTCCGGGTCGTCACCTTCAGGATTGACGACTACGGCGATTCCCTCATCGTCCATGTCGAACGTGTTGGGAGCTTCGCTGCAACAGAGCTGGTCGCCGATGCAGGTGTCGCGGTCGATCTCAATCTTGTACTTGGCCATCGATGGTTCTCCCTTCGGCTTGGGCTGCCTGCCGACAATGCCCGGCCACGGTCCTTTCAATGGGCGTCGGCGACGGCAAAAAGCCGCCGCCCCACGTTGGTCGCGATGTCAACAGCAACAACCGTGCCACTTACATAACCCAGGCTGCAACTCCGCCTCGCCGACACATAACATATTGCCCACAAGCGAGTTGTCAACCAGGCCGGCGTGCCGGACCGCCACCTGGGCCCATCCCCCGAGCGGCACGACGCGTGTGCAAACTTACGCACGTGCGCCGCAAAAACCCCCACGCCGCTCGCGGACGGCCATCAGCCCCCTTTGACCGCGAATCCGCTCAGCGCGAATCCGGCGTTGTTCGTGCCCTTCTGCTCGACTGTCACCAATACCTGGTACCCGCCGGTGCCCGGCGGCTTGAACTCACCGGCGAAGCGGCTGCGCGTGCCGGAGTAGCGCAGCGGCACCTGGCCGAGTCGCTTGCCCTTGGCGTCGGTGATCGTCGCGACAACGGTGAAGTCGTCGGCGTTCCACAGCCCGCCCGGCTCGACCGGACAGCCGCAGAGCATGACGACATAGGCTTCGATCGGGACCGTCTCGCCGGGCTTGAATACCTGGTTGGCGCACGGCGAAACGACGTGGACGATGCAGCCGTAGAGCTCGAAGACGACGCCGTCGCCGACGATATCGTGTCCGGGCAGCAGCACCAGCGTACGCGAGGCGGTATGACAGTTCAGCCCGCCGGCCAGCGGGCCGCGGACCTCGATGCGCACGCGGGTGGGCCGGTCGATGTCGACGGTGGCGGTGAAGCTGGCGGCCTTCTCGCCGGCGATCTGCTGCCCGCGGGCGACCGGCTCCTTCATCAGCGTCCTGGTATCACCGGTCCCGCCGCGGATCACGCCGCTGGCCAGCACGGCGCCGCTGGTGTCGTCGTAGATCGTCACGGCCACGCCGCCGGCGCTCGAGCCGATGAACTTGGCGTCGTGCGAGCGCACCCGCACGACGACCCTGGTCGGCTCGGCGAGCACGGTCGCAGTCGAGAGAATGAGAGTTGCTAAGCAGGGCATAATGCGTTTCTTCGACATCTTTGGAATCCTTGGTGTTATCCGATCCGTTCATTCCTGGGGAATGTTGTTTAGGTATTTGACCAACTTGTCAACCCATGTCGATGGGTTCGGTGATACTTTTGTGCATTGTTCTGCGGTGATGTGGTGTTGCGCGGTTCGGAGGTCTTGCGATCTACTGATAGCATCTTGCTGCTTGTCCTTCAGTCGTGCGTACATGCCATCGAGGGCCTTGTCGTAGTCGGGGATATATTGCCTCAGAGCGGCAATGAC